>JAAEOK010000033.1 GCA_024244705.1 Alphaproteobacteria bacterium | reverse complement strand
CGAAGTCCGGCCGCACCAAAATCGTCTCGAAGTGAAACCGGAGAACCCATGGCAAACCTCCATCCGTTTGCCATCTTGAATCAGAAAAACACCGTTCCGGAAAGCCCCTATATGAGTCCCACTCACAGAGACTTGGTATTACCGGTCCCATCGCCTATGACCGCGACTTTCCGACCTCGGGCCCGCACAGTCCGACGTGGACGGTTCCGGGCGTCTACGACCGTCCGCAAGCGAAGTCCGAACTGGTCCACGCCCTCGAACACGGGCATATCGTCGTTTATTTCGACCGGCCGTCGCCCGAGGCCTGGCGACAGCTTACCGATTGGGCCGGTCTCTTCTCGGGGAAGTGGGACGGCCTGGTGGTGACGCCCTATCCCGGCCTCGATGAAACCATGGTGATGACGGCGTGGAACAGGACGCTGCGCCTCGACGCCTGGAACGGCATGGTGGCGGCCGCCTTCATTGATGCCTATCGCGGTCGCGGACCCGAAAATCCGGTCCGTTGAGCGGCCGGCGCCGCCGGATCAGCTTCCCGGGGGCGTGAAAGCCGCGTTCGCCGCACCGGCCTTTTCCATCGCCTGCACCGATTCGTCCAAGGTGATCAGCACGGTTGTCTTGACCTTGGAGAAGGCGCCGCTGGCACCGATCGCCAGCGAGGCGGCGGCGGCCTCGACATGGGACGGGAATTCGGCGAACCCGACGCCGTCGTAATCGCCGAAGCAATAGAACATTTCGGTTAATTGACCGCCGGCGGCGGCGATGACTTTTTCGGCCGCTTCGCGCCGGCTTTGCGGTTTCGCGACCATGCCCTTGACGGCATCGGTCGAGTAGCTGAACTGAAACATATAGGTCGCCATGATTTTCTCCCTGTATCCGATTCCTCGATGAGCGCCGTTCGGCGCCCGGCGAGTTTACCACAGCGCGTCGGCCCAGGGTCGGCGGGAGCGACCCGATTTTCGAGGCTGGTCGCGCGGCTCACGCCAGCAGGGCGCGGAACTTCGCCTCGCCGGATCGGGTGAACCGGACGACGCGCGAGCCCGGTTGCCGGGTCGCCCACTTGAGGTCGTAAAGCCGGCCGAGGAATTCCGCCGCCACCGCGCCGCCGAGATGGTCGCTCAGTTCGCTCCAATCCATGCACGCCGTGCACAGCGCTCTCCGCCTCGATTTGAGCGCCGCGACATCGATGCCGAAATCGCCGACAAAATCCGCGCCCTTTCTGGTCAGGCATAGCTTGCCGCCGCGGCGGACGATCAACCGCCGCGCCCGCAGCCGCTCGTACATCCAAACGCCATATTCGCCGGCCAGGTGGTCGTAGCAGACGCGCGAACATTTGAGCGCCGGGGCCTTGCCGCCGGGACGGTGACGGGTGTGCCCGAGCCGGTTGGCGACGCTCATCAGGTTTTCGACGAGCTCGGCGACGGCCGCGTCCGACAGCGAGAAATATCGATTTCGTCCCTGCTTGCGTTCGGTGACCAATCCCCCGCCGCGTAGCTTGGCCAAGTGCGAACTGGTCGTCGACGGCGTGACGCCGGCCTCCTCGGCGAGCTCGCTCGCCGTCAATGCGCAGCCATCCATCAGCGCGGACAGAATGTTCGCCCGCGCCGGGTCGCCGATCAGCGAGGCGACGAGAGCGATATCGGGACCTTCTTTCATACTTCGATGGTAATCGAAGCATTGAGGAATGGAAATAGGTATCGTTCGAGTCGCGTCGGGTATCGCCTTCCGCCCGCCGACCCGGCGCGGAGAACCAACGGAACGGACGACCGGTGAAATACCTCAGGATCTATACCGATGCCGATGGCACCTCGCATTTCGCCGACGCGGAATGGCGGCTGCGCGAGGGCGATTTCACGCCACCGTCGCCGAGCGGTTATTCCATCACCGACCAACTGCGACCTAAGGCGCTGCTGATGATGCACCACCCGGCCGGGTATCGCGACGAATGGCATTGCGCGCCGGCGCCGGTGCTCGGCACCGTGCTGCGCGGGCGGGTGCGGATCAGCGTCAGCGACGGCGACGCGCGAATCCTCGGGCCGGGCGATCAGTTCCTGGCCGTCGATCTCGCCGGGGCGGGCCACCGCATGGATGAGGTCGACGGCGGCGCCTACGACCTCGCCCTCGTCGTGCTCGACGATGGGCCCGACGCCATCCCGACGGATTGGAAATGAAGCTGTTCTACATGCCCGGCGCCTGTTCGCTGGCGCCGCACATCGCGCTTCGCGAGGCCGGACTGCCGTTCGCCCTCGCCCGGGTCGATTATGCGACGCGGCGCACCGCGAACGGCGCCGACTTCCGCGACGTCAACCCGAAGGGCTATGTTCCGGCATTGTTGCACGACGATGGTTGGCTGCTGACCGAAGTGCCGGTGATTCTGCAGTACATCGACGCGCTGGCGCCGCAAGCCGCCCTCTTGCCGCGACCGGGTACGTGCGCGCGTTACCGGGCGCTCGAGTGGCTGAACTACGTCGCCACCGAACTCCACAAGAGTTGCAGTCCGCTGTTCCGGCCAACGACCCCGGCGCCGTTTCTCGTACCGGGCAAGGCCCACCTGGCGCGTCGCCTGACAACGGTGGCGGCGCACCTGGAAGGCAATGACTATCTGGCCGGCCCCGCCTATTCGCTCGCCGACGCCTACCTCTACACGGTGTGCCGTTGGTTGCGGGACCTCGATCTGCCGTTGTCCGACTGGCCGCCTTTGGCGCGGCACGCCCGCCGCGTCGAGGCGCGGCCGTCGGTCGGGGCGGCGTTGGCGGCCGAAGGCCTGATCGCACTCGACTAAGCGCTCACCGCGCCGCCGTCTTGGAATCCGGCCTTGGAATGCGATCGCGCTCAAACGGTTCGGCGCGATCGCGCGCAGTTTCGGCAATGGCGGCCGGTGTCGTCCCGGCGGCGGCGATCGTGAAGCTGGAGATCTCCTGGATCAGTTTGTCGCGCATGGCGTCAACGAAATCTTCGTAGGAATCGGCGGTCAGAACGAAAGCGCCGGCGCCGCCGACAGGATGCGCGGCGAAGTAGTCGCCCAGCGCCGGCTCTTCGTTGAGGATGGCGAGGCCGTTGATCGTGACGCCGCGTGACAGCGCGCGGTCCCGCTCGCGGCGCGGACTGAGCCCGGCGAACCCGTCGCCCGAGACATCGACAACCCGGCGCTGCCCCTCGAAGCGGTTCGTCTCGAGCTGCGCCAGGGAATAACGAATGGCGCCGCCGAGGTTGGTGCCGCCGGTGAGTTGACGTTGGGATTGCGTCACCAACGATGCGAAGCGGTCTACGCTGGATGAATCGCCGAGGTGCATCCACTCGACCGTCACCCGTTGCATGCGTCCGCCCGACCATTGGACCACGGTCACCGCCATGCCGCGGTCGCCCAAATCGGCAATGGCCTCGACGACGTCGGGGTCGCGGAAGGCCTCGGCGATTCCCCGCATTTGCAGGTCGTATTCTTCATCGCTGACGCTGGACGAACTATCGACGGCGAGCACCAGTTCCAGGGCCACCGGCGTGACGTCCTGCGCCCGGACGGGATTGACGTTCGCCATGACGACGGCGACCGCGACGAGGCGCCACCCGGCCCAGGCGTCCCTTGGTTGGCGCGATCCAGGCATGGGCGAAGTCTAAGCCCATCGGCGCTTCCAACGCTAACGCCAACATCTTCCACGCCCGTTGATCGTGTCTGCTTCATCCCTTAAAGGGGAAGAAACGCCGGCCGTCCACTATGGTCCTGATGGGACCAAAACCGGCCCAAAGCCGACACTGTGTTACCCGTTGGTATTGCCATTCACAAGTATTTGCAGCGCAAGGACCTTGGTCTTTTCTATGTAGAGCTGCTGCGACCAGCCACAGTCGATTGTAAGATGTTCCCAGGCCCGTACCGAGAGCAAGGTCCAGAGGATATCGGTTGCAAGCGCGGCTGAATACTCGGACGAGAGTTGGCCGTCCCTCTCGAGGGCGTCGATAGCAGCACGGCATCCGTGACGCACGGCCTGCATCCTCCCATCCCAAGCGAGCTTCGCCGCATCGTCCGTTTCGCTCATGGCCATGAGTGCTTTCGCGACCCCATAGATTTCGGGAATAAAGTTGCCCCAAGCGTCGATGAAGGCGTTCAGGCGCTCGGTGCCTGTCTCGGCCGAACGACTTCGGGCAAGCCGCGCGTCGACATTCTTGACCTCTTCGATGTGGCGCGTCGTTGCGACCAGTAAATCCGACCGCGTCGGGAAATGCAGGTAGAGCGCCTGGCGGCTGACGCCGGCCTCCTTCGCGATATCCGTCATGCGAACCTCGCGACCTTGGGTGGCCTCGAGAAGCTTCCATGCTGAATTCAGGATTCTTTCTCGGGTTTCGGGATTTCCACTTGACATCGTGTAAAGTTACTCCTACTTGTCACGGTGTCAATTTACACAGTGACAAGCGAAAGGGAAGACCTCATTTTCTCGAAAAGCCCCCATCCGCCCCGGTGCGTCAGGGAAGCCCTGCGGGGACGGTGCCTCACCCCACTGCCAACCCAAGGAGTAAGACTATGCAAGACCAACCCATCCTCGTTATCGGATCGACCGGCAAGACCGGCCGTCGGATTACCAAGACCCTCACCGAGCGCGGTTTTTCGGTTCGTCACGGATCACGCAACGCCGCAATACCGTTCGACTGGGAAAAGCCCGAAACCTGGGCGCTGGCGCTCGAAGGCGTATCGTCGGCTTATGTCTCCTACTTTCCCGATCTGGCCTTTCCGGGCGCATCGGAGAAGATCGCGGCGCTGACGAAAGTCGCAGCCGAGGCCGGCGTCAAGCGGCTGGTTCTGCTCTCGGGTCGCGGCGAAACGAATGCCCAGAACTGCGAGAACATCGTGAAGACCTGCGGTCTGGACTACACGCTGGTCCGCGCGTCCTGGTTCGCCCAGAACTTCAGCGAGGGCTATCTCCGCGATCCGGTTCTCGATGGCATGGTCACACTACCTGCCGGAGACGTCCGTGAGCCGATAATCGATGTCGACGACATCGCCGATGTGGCTGTCGCCGCGCTGACCGAGGAGTGCCATTCCGGCCAACTCTACGAAGTCACCGGGCCGCGGCTGCTGAGCTTCGATGAAGCCGCTGCGGAACTCTCGGCTGCCACGGGCCGACCGGTTCGGTACATCCCGATCACCTTCGATCAGTTTCACGCGTCCATGACCGAGATCGGCGGGGAGCTCATTGCAGATGTCCTCACCGGCATCTGCCGCGAAACGCTGGACGGACGCAACGAGTATCTCAGTGACGGAGTGCAGCGAGCCCTCGACCGAAAGCCGCGCGACTTCGCGGATTTCTGTCGTGCCGCCGCAGCGTCGGGCGCCTGGAGCGAAGCTGCATAAGAACGCCGGGGCGGCGACCGAAAGAGCTGGTTCTCTGCGCCGCCGCCCCATCTCTCAACCCGGCCCACGTGGCCGATTCAGAATGTTGCGCGAAATGTCGACCTGGTTCTTATTTCTCTGTCAGTTCTCCATCATCGCGTTCGCGTTGGTCGGAGGCGTCTTCCTCGCGTTCTCAGACTTCATCATGCGCTCTCTCGACACAGCGAATTCCCCGGGCGGCATCGAGGTCATGCAAGTGATCAACCGCGAGGTCTTCAAATGGGTGTTCATGACGCTTTTCATGGGTATGGCCGCCGTCTCTATTGTGATCATCGGGTACACCTATGTGAACCTGACAGGGCCCGCCGCGATGCTGATCATGCTTGCCGCCGGTCTCTATCTCGTCGGTGTGTTTGGCGTGACGGTGGTTTTTAACGTCCCTCTGAACAAGCTTCTGGAGGGCATGGATTTCACGTCGGAAGTGGCGTTGGATTTCTGGAATACGCGCTATCTGCCCGACTGGACCTTTTGGAACAGCGTTCGGACTTTCGCCAGCGTTCTGGCGGCAAGTCTGTATCTGTTTGCAATGGTTTGGCTAGTTCAGGGCTGAATACGCGGGAGCGCAGCGACCCTTCATCCGCACCTCTGCAATATCGCGGCCGGCAAGTGTATGGCGGCCGCTATCCGCGTCGCTCGTCGAATGGCGGTTCATGGTACTTCTCGGACCAACGATTGTGTTCGGACAAGGTCGGATCGTCCCTTCCCTCAGGCCCCAAGGGGTCTAAACTAGCCAGCGGGATCAATCCGGGGGGCGGATCGAAAGGCCATGCGTTACTCAGCCTTATGGATCGTCGCGAGCCTCGTGTTCACATTCGTCGGCGCGGTGCAGGCCGATGACGCATCCGATGCCGCGGCCCGCAATCGAGAGGTCAGCGCCCTCTACGCGGCCGGCGACATGGCCGGCGCCTACGCCCTCGGTCAAAAGGTCTTGGACGAGAACCAAGCCGCGCTCGGGCCGGACCATCCCGAGGTCGCGCGGAGCCTCTACCAACTGGGGATGATGAACCAGCGGCGCGGCCGCTACGAGGAGGCCGAGCCGCAACACCTCCAAGCATTGCGGATCCGCGAGGCGACACTCGCGGCGGACGATTTGGCCATCGCCGATAGCGTTATGGCGCTCGGCGCCATGTACCGCAATCGCGGCGCCTATGGCCAAGCCGAACCCTATTTGAAACGCGGGTTGGCGATCCGCGAGGCGGCCTTGGGCGCCGACCATCCCGACGTCGCCCACGCCTTGGTCGAGCTCGCCCGCATGTATCGGTCTCAGGATCGTTTCGACGAGGCCGAGCCCTTGGCGCGCCGCGGCCTGGACATCGTCGAGCAGGCTCACGGCGCCGACGATCCCAAGGTCGCGGAAGTGCTCAACGAGCTCGCCTTGATCTTTCATAACCAGCATCGCTACCAGGACGCGCTTCCCTACTATACGCGGGCGCTCGCCATCCGTGAGCGCGCGCTCCGCGCCGACGATATCCTGGTGGCGCGCAGCCTGAGCAACCTGGCGGTGCTGCATCACAACAGGGGCGACTTCGAGCAAGCGGAGCGCTACTACCGCCGCGCTCTCGAAACCAAGCGCAGCGCGCTCGGTGCGCGCCATCCCGATGTCGCGGTGACGTTGCGCAATATGGGCCTGATGTTCGCCGACGAAGGCGACCTGGAGAACGCCAACCTTCACCTCGACGAGGCGATCGCAATGCTGGAGGCGACCATCGGTCCCGATAGCGGAGTCGTCGCCGGCACTCTGGTCAATCTGGCCGAGCTCTACATTCAGCAGCGGCGCCTGGACGAGGCCGAAGCCTTGCTTCGACGGGCGATCGGAATTTGGGAACGGGTTCTCAACCCGAGCCATCCCGCGGTTGCGCGTGCGCTCAGCCAGCTCGCCCGTTTGTACCTGGAGCAGGATCGTTTCGCCGAGGCCGAGATGCTGCAACGGCGGAGCGTGGAAATCCTCGAGCAGGCGATGGGCGCCCGACACCCCGACCTGGCGACGGCGCTGAGCAATCTCGCCCAAGTGCATTCTGCGCAAGGCGAACTCCCGCAGGCGGCATCGCTCTATCGTCGCGCCCTGGCGATTCGCGAACACAGCTTTGGTGCCGATGACCTCCTGGTCGCCGATACCCTGGACGCTCTGGCGGAGGCGCTTTCGAGCGCCGGCGAGGCGGATGAAGCGGTGGCGCTGCGCGCGCGCGCGGCGGAAATCCGAACCAAGCAAGATCCGTGAGGGTCCGCCCCCTTTAAGCTGATCCGAGTTCGAATATTCTACCCGGATGGCGGAATGTTCTGGTTGCGGTGGAATATGTTGGCCGGGTCGTAGCGGTCCTTGAGCTTCTGCAGGCGGGGGAAATTGTCGCCGAACGCCTGCTTGACGCGGGCCGCACCCTCATCGTCATCCATGTAGTTGCTATACGCGCCATCCCGGGTGTGGGGCATCAGCCGGTCATAGGTTTGTCGGGCCCAGGCGATGTTCCGCGCGTTGTCTGCGCTATCGCGCCACTGGGCGATGATGAGAATGCTGTAACCGGCGCCGCGATGCGGAAAGGCCGTCGCGGCCGGGTCCGGCCGAACCGCCGCGCCGTGGAGATGCTCGACGAAGAGCTTGCTCTGGGCCGATGGACAACAGGCGAATTGCTCCGTCAGAACGGCGATCACATCATCGCTAAACGCATCGATGAAGCAGGACTTCCAATAGTAGAGATCGAGCTTTGGTACGCCGGCATCCAGCATTTGGTTGATGGCTTCATAGGGCAGCGGCCCGAGACTATCGGCGACCGGGGAGCCGAAGGCCTTGACCTGCGCCAGCGCCGCCGAAGCCTCGGCGGATGGGCCGCAATGGCAGGCCAGCATGGCGGCGAGCTTCGTGCCCGAGCCGTCGCGCGCATGCGTGAGGCCGGCCAGAACGGTGAATTCATCGGCGGCATCGGCGGTGAGGTCGCGATAGAAGCGCAGCATGTCGGCGGCGCTAGCGATCGGGTGGGCGATCATGCCGCCATGCACCGTGGGCCCGACCGGATGCAACGCGAACTCGAAACTCGTGGCGACGCCGAAATTGCCGCCGCCGCCGCGCAGGCCCCAGAACAAGTCGGCGTTTTCCTCGTCCGAGGCCCGCCGCACTTCGCCGCCCGCGGTCACCAGCTCCACCGCTGTCAGATTGTCGATCGTGTAGCCGTATTTCCCCATCAGGAAACCGAAGCCGCCGCCGAGCGTGAGACCGGCAACGCCGGTGGTGGAGACCGCACCGCCGGTGGTGGCGAGGCCGTGGAGCTGAGTGGCCCGGTTGAATTCGCCCCATGTCGCGCCGCCTTGGACCAGAATGCGGCGGCGGTTCGGGTCGACCCAGGTACCTTTCATCAAACTGAGATCGATCATCATGCCGTCGTCGCAGACCGCCCGGCCGGCGACATTGTGGCCGCCGCCACGGACGGCGATTTCAAGGTCATGCGCGACCGCGAAAGCCACCGCGTCGACGACATCCGCGGTGCCCAGGCAGCGCGCGATGACGGCCGGCCGCCGATCGATCATGCCGTTATGGACGCGGCGCGTGGTTTCGAAGCCGTCATCGCCGGGCAACAGGATGGCGCCCGAAAAATTGTCCGCCAGAGGCGAGACGGCCCGGTGGCCGATTGGCGCGATGTGGTTCATGAGGCTCTCCAAGAAACCGTTCTGCCAATTGGGCTTGAATTAGACACCCAAAATTTTTGAAGCACTATGATCGATTTCACATAGTTGCTATACAAATATGAATGAAAACGAATTGGGACGACCACCGCTATTTTCTCGCCATTGCGCGCGAGCGGTCCCTGACCGCCGCCGGGAAGGCGCTCGGGGTCAGCCAGCCAACGGTCTCCCGGCGTCTGGATTCGTTGGAGGCCAAGTTGAAAGTGCGGTTGTTCGACCGCACTCGGACCGGTTACGAGCTGACCGCGGTCGGCATGGATCTGTTCGAAACGGTCCAGCAGGTCGAAGAGGACCTGGCGGAGGCCGACCGCAGAATCTACGGCAAGGATCAGGACTTGACCGGCGGCCTTCGCATTACCTGCACGGAAATTCTTTTCAACGGGTATCTGTCCCCGTTCGTGTGGCGGTTCCTGAGGCAAAACCCCGGCATCGACCTGAGCGTCATGTGCACCCGGTCCCAGCTCAATCTGAGCCGGGCCGACGCCGACCTGGCACTCCGCTTTACGCGGCATCCACCGGAATCGCTGGCCGGTCGCCGTCTGGCTTCGGTGGCCTACGGTGTTTATGCCGCCCGCGGCAAGGACGGAGACCGCTTCACCCCGGCCAACCGCGCCGACTGGGATTGGATCGGGATGCCCGACGAGTCCTACAACCGATCGATCTTCGGGGCGGCGTCGCCGGAAGGGCACTTCAAACATCGGGTCGACAGCATGGCGGCCATGCAATCGATGACCCGCAGTGGCCTCGGTGTCGCGGTCCTGCCATGCTATGTCGCGGACCGGGACGAGAGCCTGCGCCGCGCCGCGCCGGACGCGCTGCTCGACGTGAATATCGATATGTGGATCCTCTACCACCCCGACGTCAGGCGGGTTTATCGGGTCCGGCTTTTCGCCGATTTCATTACCGGCCTTATCGGTTCGGACCTCGACCTCTTCGAGGGCCGCCGCCCGCTCTAGCCCTCGTGGTGGCGTTCGATCACCGCCGTCACCGCGGGCAGAATGCGTTCGACGATGATGTCGACGCCTTTTTCATTGGGATGGATGCCGTCGTTCTGGTTGAGCTCGGGCTCGGCGGCCACGCCGTCGAGAAAGAACGGATAGAAATCGACCGCGTGCTCGGCGGCGAGGCGCTCGAAGACCGCGCGGTAGGCGTCGCCGTACTCGCGGCCCATATTGGGCGGCGCGTACATGCCGGTGAACAGGATGCCGACCTCGGCCGCCCGCAGCCGGGCGAGGATCGCGTCGAGGTTGCGATAGGTCTCCTCGGGGTCGATTCCGCGCAGGCCGTCATTGCCGCCGAGCTCGACGATGACGATATCGGGATCGTCGCCGAGCGCCCAACCGAGGCGTGCCCGCCCGCCGGCGGTGGTGTCGCCTGAAACCCCCGCATTGAGGACTTCGGCGGCCACCCCTTGGCCGCGCAGCGCGTCTTCGAGTTTGGCCGGAAACGTCGCCTCCGCCGGCAGTCCGTAGCCCGCCGACAGGCTGTCGCCGAGCACCAGGATGCGGACCGGCTCGGCCGCCGCAGATGCGGGGACGCCGCAGATCAGGACCGCCGCGACACAGGCCGCGCCGATCGCTCGCAGAGGACCGGTTGCAAAATTCACCATCGCGTTTCCCAGTGCTGCACCGAAGCCCCGTGCCCGCCGCCGCGTTGCTCCCACACTTGGGGAGCGCTCGCCACCGGTCAACCCGCAACACCTCACGGACCCGCGCACGATATTCCCGCGTCGACCGCCGGCATGGCCGGGAACCGGCGCCGACAACGATGCCGGACAATTGATTTTGCCGTTCCGCTGCATACATCCACTGTGGCCCCGTTCTCGGCAATCCGGGTATCACCCCTCCAACCAGGACCGCCCATGACCGATCCGATCCCCGCCGACTGCATGATCGAGCTCGCCGACGTGCGGCTCTCGTTGCGCAGCATTGCGGGCAATGTCGACATCCTGCGCGGCCTCGACTTCCAGGTCGGTCACGGCGAATCGGTCGCCGTCGTGGGACCGTCGGGTGCCGGCAAGTCGACGATGATGATGATCGTCGCCGGTCTCGAGCGCGCCGACAGCGGGAAGGTCCGGGTCTCGGGGACCGATCTGACCGGGCTCGATGAGGACGGCCTCGCGCTCTTTCGCCGCGACCATGTCGGCATCGTATTCCAGAGTTTCCACCTGATCCCGACCATGACGGCGCTCGAGAATGTCGCCGTGCCGCTCGAGTTCGCCGGCCGCGGCGACGCCTTCGACCGTGCCCGAGAGGGCCTCGAGCGGGTCGGCCTCGGCCATCGCCTGACCCACTACCCGGGACAGTTGTCCGGCGGCGAGCAGCAGCGCGTCGCCATCGCCCGCGCCTTCGCGCCCGGCGCCGATCTGTTGCTGGCCGACGAGCCGACCGGAAACCTCGACGGCGCCACCGGCGAAAAGATCATCGACCTGTTGTTCGATCTGCAGGAAGCCGACGGCCGGACCCTCATCCTGATCACCCATGACGAGGCGCTGGCCTCGCGCTGCGACCGGGTGGCGCGGTTGTTCGACGGCCGCATCGTCGACGACGGCCGACCGGGCGAGGCGCTCGCGGCGGTGCCATGACGCCACACCGGCGGACGCCGAATTTCTCGCTCGCCGTTGTGATGGCGCGGCGTGAGCTGCGCGGCGGACTGAAAGGCTTTCGGGTCTTCCTCGCCTGCCTGGCGTTGGGCGTCGCCGCCGTCGCCGGGGTCGGCTCGGTGGGCACCGCGGTCAACGAGGGTCTACGCCAGGACGCCCGGAAATTGCTTGGCGGCGACGTCGATTTGCGGCTCGTCCATCGTCCCGCCGCCGCCGACCGGATCGCGTTTCTCGAAAGCCAGGGCGCGGTGTCGCAGGCGGTGGAGATGCGGGCCATGGCGCGCGGCGTCGATGGCGAACGCCGTCAACTGGTCGAGCTCAAGGCGGTCGACGACCCCTACCCGCTCTACGGCGCCATCGAGCTCGACGGTGCCGCCGACATCCGGCAAGCGCTGGCGGAGCGCGACGGCCGTTTCGGCGCGGTCGCCGATCGCGCCGTGTTGGAGGCCCTCGATCTCGCGCTCGGCGACATCGTCCGTCTCGGCGACGCGGATTTCGAATTACGCGCGACGATCGTCCGCGAGCCCGACCGCACGACGCGCATCTTCGGCTTCGGCCCGCGCCTGATGGTGGCCCAGGCGGCGCTCGATTCGACCGGCCTGATCCAGCCCGGCAGCCTGGTCTCCTACCATTACCGCCTGCGGCTGCCGGCCGAGATTTCGGTCGCCGACTGGGTCAAGGATCTCAAGGAGCTCTATCCCGAGGCCGGTTGGCGCATCCGCGACCGGCGCAACGCCTCGCCCGGCCTCAAATCGTTCATCGACCGGCTCACCGTCTATCTGTCGCTGGTCGGGCTGACCGCGCTGCTCGTCGGCGGCGTCGGCATCGCCGGCGCGGTGCGCAACTATCTCGACGGCAAGGTCGGCACCATCGCCACGATGAAATGCCTCGGTGCGCCGAATCGGCTCGTCTTCCGCGTCTATATGACCCAGGTCCTGATCCTCGCCCTGGGCGGCATCCTCGTCGGCCTGTTCGTCGGCGCGGTCGCGCCGTTGCTGTTGGCGCCCTTGATCGCCGATCAGCTGCCGATCGCCACCCGCTTCGGATTCTATGCGCAGCCGCTGGTTCTGGCCGCCTCCTACGGCCTGTTGATCGCCGCCGTGTTCTCGATCTGGCCCTTGGCGCAGGCCCGCGACGTGCCGGCGGCGGCGCTGTTTCGCAGCCTGGTGGCGCCGCCGCGGCGGCGTCCGCCGACGCCCTACCTCGTCGCCCTCGCCGCCTTGGCGACGCTCCTGGGTGCGCTCGCCATCGCCAGCGCCGAGGACCATTGGCTGGCGATGTGGTTCGTCATCGGCGCGATCGCGACGCTGCTGATCTTCCGCGGCGCGGCGGCACTCATCGGCCGGCTCGCCGAGCTCGCCACCCGGCGCCGCCTGTTCACCGGCGGCCGCCCGGGGTTGCGCATGGCGATCGCCAATCTGCACCGGCCCGGCGCGCCAACCACCAGCGTCGTGCTGTCCCTCGGCATCGGCCTGACGGTGCTGGCCGCGGTCGCCCTGGTCGAGGGCAACCTCGCCCGCCAGGTCAACGAACAGATCCCCGAGCGCGCGCCGACATTCTTCTTTATCGACATCCAGCCCGACCAGGTCGCGGCGTTCGACGCAGCGGTCACCGGCATCCCCGGCGTCACCGGCCTGTCCCGCGTGCCCAGCCTGCGCGGGCGCATCGCCGCCATCGACGGCGTCCCGGTCGAAGAGGCGGAGATCGCCCCCGACGCGAAATGGGCGGTCCGCAACGAGCGCGGCTTGACCTACGCCACCGAGATCCCCAATGGATCGACGGTCGTCGCCGGCGAATGGTGGCCCGCCGATTATGCCGGCCCGCCGCTGTTGTCGTTCGACGAGAAGCTCGCCGCCGGCATGGGCCTGGAGGTCGGCGATACGTTGACCGTCAATGTTCTCGGTCGCGAGGTCACGGCGACCATCGGCAATCTGCGCCGCATCGACTGGACCTCGCTCGGTATCAACTTCACCATCGTCTTCGCGCCGGGCGCGCTCGAGGGCGCGCCGCAGACCCATATCGCGACGGCGTCGGCCCCGCCCGAGCTGGAAACCCCGCTGCTGCGCGCGGTCACCGACACCTTCGCCAATGTGTCGGCGATTCGCGTCAAGGATGCCCTCGAGCAGATCAACCGGATTCTCCAGAACATCGCCGATGCGATGCGGGTCAACGCCGGCGTGGCGTTGCTCGCCGGCGCGCTGGTTCTTGCCGGCGCGGTCACCGCCGGCCATCATCGCCGGGTTTATGACGCCGTCGTTCTCAAGGTGCTCGGCGCCCGGCGGAGGGAGGTGCTGCGTGCGTTCTTGATCGAATACGGGCTACTCGGGATCGCCTCGGCGATCATCGCCGGCGCGCTCGGGACCATTGCCGCGTGGGCGGTGCTGACCCAGGTCATGCGCACCGAATGGGTGTTCCTGCCCGGCACGCTCGTCGTCACCGGCCTGGTCTGTGTCGTGGTCACGCTGGTGTTCGGGTTCGCCGGCACTTGGCGCGCGCTCAACCGCAAGGCCGCGCCCCTGTTGCGCAACGAGTGATAAGCCGCGATCCTGCCCCCGTATGTGATCGTCTCGAGCGGGGGTAAGACGGGTGGCGAAGTCCGATGCCGTTGCGTTGGTGCGGAGGGCGGCCGATCAGCGGGCCGGCGGCGATACCGATGGCGCCGCCGACAGTCTGCATGAGGCGTTGCGCCTGGATCCGCAATTCAAGGAAGCGGCCTACAATCTCGGTGTTCTGGAAGCCGGACGGGGCGCCCTCGACGCCGCCGAGGCGGCCTATCGCCAGGCGCTCGAAATCGACCCCGCCTTCGCGCACGCGCTCAACAATCTCGGCTTGATCCGACAGAAACGGGGCGACAATGCCGCCGCCGTCGCCTGTTTTCGGCGGGCCATCGCGGCTGACGCCACCTACGGCGACCCGTACATCAACCTCGGCGTTCTGGAACATGGCCGCGGCAACCTCACGGCGGCGGCGGACTGCTACCGCAAGGCGCACGAGATCTATCCTGATCGGCCCCGTCTGCTGAGCAATCTCGGGCTCATCCTGAGCCGGCTCGGCGACCACGACGGCGCCTGCCGGGCCCTCGAAAGGGCGGCCGCGATGGCCCCGGACGGCCCTCTTATCCTGCTCAATCTGGGGGCGGTGCTGCTGGTCGCCGACCGCCTCGACGATGCCCGGTCGGCCTTCGAGCGGTCGCGCCGCGCCGATCCCGGCAATGTCGCGCCGCTGGTCAATCTCGGCAGCTTGGCGATGGCCGAGGGCCGGACCGACACCGCCGAGGCCCATCTCCGCGAGGCCCTGGCGCAGGCTCCCGAGACCGCCGAGGCCCACTGGAATTACGGTCTCTGTCTGCTCTCCCGGGGCGATTTCGCGAACGGCTGGCGCGAGTACGAATGGCGCTGGCAGGCCGACGATTTCCCGGGCATCCGCCGGAAATTCTCGGCGCCGCTGTGGGACGGCGGTGCGCTCGATAGCCGGACGATCCTGCTCCATGGCGAACAGGGGGTCGGCGATGTCGTCCAGTTTTGCCGCTACCTGCCGCTGGTGGCGGCGGCCCATCCCGAGGCGCGGATCCTGTTCGAGCTCGATCCGCGGCTGTGCGAGATCGCTAGCGCGTCCTTCGGCGGCATCGCCGAGATCTATCCCTTTCGAAATCCGCAGGGCGACAATTTACCCACCTTCGACTGCGCCGCCCCGCTGATGAGCCTGCCCCATCTGCTGGGCACGACGGTGGCGACGATCCCGGCCGAGGTGCCCTATTTGAAACCCACCGCCGCGGTCCCGGCGCGCGCCGACGATCGCTTCGTCGTCGGTCTGTCGTGGTACAGCAAGAACGCGAAGACCGGCCGCCCGCGCAGCATCCCGCTCACCGACCTGGCGCCGCTCGGCGCGGTAACGGGCGTGCGCTTCGTTAATCTGCAATATGGCGATACGAGTGAAGAGCGGGCGGCGGCGCGGGAAGCAGGCTTTGTCGTCGAGGCGGAAAGCGGGGTCGATTTCAAGCCCGACCTGATCGCCTTCACCAGTGCCGTGGCCGCCTGCGATCTGGTGATCTCGATCGACAACACCACCGTCCACATGGCCGGCGCGCTCGGCCGCCCGGTGTGGACGCTGCTGCCCCGTGTCGCGGAGTGGCGGTGGATGACCGGGCGCGACGACACGCCGTGGTATCCGACAATGCGGCTCTTCCGCCAGCCGCGCGGTGGCGACTGGGACGCGGTGATTGTCGAGGTCGCCGCCGCCCTGGACGAGTTCGCGTCGGCATCCGTCGGTTAACCATGGCCTCGCGGCGGAGCCGGGCGTATCAGGAAATATTCTTAAATTTCAATAAGGTGAGAACGGTCAAATGGTTCGCTATCGCTATCGATCGTGACCGCGCCAAGGCCCGATTCACGGTTGAATCATAGCCGATTAATGCCAATATTAGGCCGGAGTTCAAAACCTTCAGGAGTTGCAGCAATGGTCGACCCCCGTTCGCAGACCAGCGTCCTGACCCGGACACGCGACGAGGCCGTCATCGACGAAGGCCTGCGTTCGTACATGCTTCGGGTCTACAACTACATGGCGTCCGGCCTCGCGCTGACCGGAATCGTTGCCTTCGCCTTCTCCTCGTCGCCGACCCTCATGCAGGCGGTTTTCGGCTCGGGGCTGATGTGGGTCGCGATCCTGGCGCCGCTGGCGCTGGTGTTTTTCCTCAGCTTCCGAATCAATTCGATGAAACCGTCGACCGCCCAGGCGGTCTACTGGATTTACGCGGCGCTCATGGGCATCGCGTTATCGACGATCTTCATTGCCTATACGCAGACCAGCATCGCCCGCGTCTTCTTTATCACCGCCGGCACCTTCGCCGCGCTCAGCATCTACGGCTACACGACGAAGAAAGACCTCTCCGGGTGGGGCTCGTTCCTGTTCATGGGCCTGATCGGCATCATCATCGCGGCCGTCGTCAACATGTTCCTGGCGAGCAGCGCCTTGCAGTTCGCGATCTCGGTGATCGGCGTCCTCGTCTTTACCGGCTTGACCGCCTACGACACCCAGCAGATCAAGAATATGTATTACGAGGGCGATGAGGCCGGAACGGCGACCAAAAAGGCCGTGATGGGCGCGCTGCGCCTCTATCTCGACTTCATCAACCTGTTCCTGATGCTGCTGCGGCTGTTCGGCGGCCGCGACTAGCGCTCTCGGGAACCTATCGCGTAGCACCGCCGGGGCCCTTGATGGGCCCCGGTTTTTATGGGGGCCAGGGTACTGGACCACCTATACCATGACTGGCTTGCCGCCCTTAATGGCTATGCCAGGAAGGCTGTACGCGGCGGCTCCCTTGAGTTTCTTTGCGGGCTGGATCACACCGAAGGTGTGTGTTCGCCCGCCGCCCGCGGACCCGGCGCTGCTTCTCTCATACTTCCAATCTTGTTTAGTGAGGAACACGACATCGACGCGCCAGACGATCACAGGCCGTCCCGCCTTGTATGTCTCGGTAGGATCGACGAGATACCGCCACACAACGTACCAGCCCGGATGGTCGTAGTGAGACTGGATAGCCCAGGGCCGCGTACTGCCCTTCACCTCCAGCGCTTGATCTGGGGGTGGGCTGAGCGCCCCGTTCAACGATAGGTCCGGGAACCTCTGCGCTGCGATGTCGGGATGCTTGTGCTTTTTGTATGGGCTGAATGAGTGCAGTCCCTTCGCACCAAAAATGCCAACAATGGCGCTAAAGACGTTTGCCTGCTCAAGGTAGATATCAACAAGATCGGCCGTCTCTTTCTCGACGTAGTCAACGGCCTTTTCGATGTGAACCGGCAACAGATTTTTTGGCAGCGGCATCCTTCCCCCGCGTCGAGTCGTGGGACGATGATGCGCCCTTAACCTTCAATTGGGCAAGAGCGGGGATTGCCTTCATTGCGATACGGAAATATGCGGGATCATGCTCAATTCCGATGCTCTTGTAGCCGATTGACTGTGCCGCCGCAATTGTAGAGCCGGCGCCCATGAATGGGTCAAGGACGATGCCTTTGCCTAACGGCAGAGCGGCGCGAACGATCTCACGCATGAACGCTTGCGGTTTGAGTGACGGATGCGCCGCGATCTTCCGTTCTTCGGGCCGTGTGGGCGCCGAGCGGATCACGTCAAGGAACGGATCATCCTTTGATTTTCGCCTCAAGCCGCCGGTCCCCCATTTTCTGAGGTTATCTTGCACGCGTCCCTCGCATGGTTTCCTAAACAGTCCCCAAGGCTCCCACGCCGAGCGAGGCATCACAGTCACATCGCGGAATTCTTCGTGTGCGTTCTTCGGCCGGTCTCCGCCGCGAAGTGTCTGCACTAGGCGGATCACCTCGCCGCGCTTTTCAAAACCCATTTCTATCAAGGGTAGGTAGACCAAGTGAGACAGAAGGGGGTTGGTCGCGACTATCAAATGACCCCCAGGGACAAGGGCTCCGTAAGCGAGCTTACCGAAATCTGCGAAGAAATCTCGCAGCGCATTGTGCTCCGTCTCGTCCAAAACGGTGAATCGGGGGACGGGCGAACGCTTGCAACCGTCGAACGCAGGGGGGATACGCCAAACGCCGCCTCGGCCGCGCCGCAACTTGGTCTTTTCGGCATCGCTATACTCTTTGAGCCCGTATGGTGGGTCCGTTACTATCGCGTGCACAGATTGCGGCGCGCGCTCCTTGAGCCAAGTGAATGCGTCCGCGAGGCAAATCTCAAATCCAGGGCGTGGTTCCTGTAACCCCGCCCGCTTGCGTCGATTTTTCTTCGGGTCGTATCTGAGAACCGCATCCGTGATCGTGTCAAGGACAGCGATGTCCGCACTCATGCCGTCAACTCCTGGTGGGCGATACGCTGGCCGAATGACGCCGTCACCAAGCCCGCCAGACTGTCCAGTGTGCACCACATCAAATCGCGATCTTTCAGGAATACTGTGAATTCACCAAGATTTAGACGAAAGCGCTTTTCGCTGACATGGCAATAGACACCATGTCGCCCGCGGTTACCCATCCTAGCCACCGAGGTCTTGCCGACCGCGTCGCGACCGGCGCGGAACTTTTTTTTGGTGTTCTCGTTTTTCTCCTTTCCGTCATTGCATGCTTTGTCGATTTCGACGATGGGCCCCAGCACCGAGAGATCGTTGCCACACGCCCTGCGAATGCGTTGGAGCATGAACCAAGCTGTCTTTTGCGTGACGCCAATCTCCTTGCTGAGTTGCAGGCTGGAAATGCCCCGGCGCGCCGTCATCAGCAGGTACATGGTCAATACCCATTTATGCAATGGGACGTGCGACCGCTCGAAAATTGTTCCGGTACGAATCGTGAAGTCCAGCCTGCAAGGGTTACAACGATAGTAACCCCTTTTCCGTGTCGCCACCCGCTCCTTCTCGCCGCAACGCGGGCAAACCGCCCCTTCCGGCCACCGTCTTCCTTCGATATAGATGCGTGCCGCCTCGGCATCCGGGAATAACTTGAAAAACTGTATGGTGCTAATTGTGGAGCGGCTCATAGCAAATCCCCAGACGCAATGGTAGATAACTACCTCACGAAATTTAGGTAATCAAGTATATAATCCCATTTTTATGGAACCAGGATCTGGCGCACGGTATGGCCGCTGGCGAGGTGGTCGAAGGCGGCGTTGAGGCCGTCGAATGCCACCTTGTCGCTCATCAGCCGGTCGACCGGCAGCCGGCCCTGCTGATAGAGCGCGACGAAACGCGGCACGTCGCGGCCCGGAACGCAGCTGCCGATATAGCTGCCCTTCACCGTCCGCTCCTCGGCGACCAGATTGACGTGCTGGATCTCGAAATTGTTGTCCGGGTGGGGCAGCCCGGCGGTGACGGTGGTGCCGCCGCGCCGGGTGATGCGATAGCACAGCTCCATCGCCTTGACCGAACCCGCCATCTCGAAGGCGTAATCGACCCCGCCGCCGGTCGCCTCGCGGACCTGCTCGACGCAATCGGCAGCGGTCGCATTGAAGGTGTCGGTGGCACCGAGCTGGCGTGCCACCGCCAGCTTGTCGTCATGGATGTCGATCGCGACGACGCGCCGGGCGGCGACCAACTGGGCGCCGAGCAGCGCGTTGAGGCCGACGCCGCCGAGGCCGGCCACGGCGACCGAGGCACCGGCCGGCACCGTTGCCGTGTTGACGACCGCGCCGACCCCGGTCAGCACCGCGCAGCCGAACAGCGCGGCCTCGTCGAGCGACAGGCTGGAATCGACCTTGATCAGCGAGCGCCGCGAGACGGTGACGTATTCCGAAAACGCGGCCACCCCCACGTGATGGTTGATTTCCTTGTCCGCCAAACGGATCCGGCGCGCGCCGCCGAGCAATGTCCCGGCGCCGTTCGACGCCGCGCCCGGCTCGCACAGCGCCGGCCGCCCGTCCATGCACGGCAGGCAGTGGCCGCAACTCGGCACGAAGACCATCACGACATGGTCGCCGGGACTGAGATCGGTGACCCCCGGACCGGTCTCCTCGACGACGCCCGCCGCCTCATGGCCGATCGCCATCGGCATCGGCCGCGGACGCGTGCCGTTGATGACCGAAAGGTCGGAATGACACAGCCCGGCGGCGCCGACACGGACCAGCACCTCGCCGTCGCCCGGGCCTTCGAGCTCGACCTCCTCGATATGGAGAGGCCGGCTGTCGGCATAGGGCGCCGGCAGCCCCATTTCGTAAAGCACGGCGGATTTCACCTTCATCGCGGGCCCCTCCCGTGGTCGCTAACGCCAGCCCGCATCATGCCCGACAGCGCAATCGGACGCCAACCGGAACTGGAGCGGAAATTTTGGGGACGGTCTATATCGTGCGGCCGCCGTCGACCTCCATGGCGACGCCGGTCAGGAACACCGCTTCGTCGGAGGCGAGAAACAGCGCGGCGTTGGCTAGGTCATCCGGCGTCGAGAAGCGGCCGAGCGGAATGGTGGCGATGAACTGGGCCCGTTTCTCCGGGGTGTCGCCGCCCATGAAATCGGCCAGCATCGGCGTATCGCCGGCGACCGGACAGAGCGCGTTGACGCGGATCTTGTCGCCGGCGAGCTCGATCGCCATTGCCTTGGTCAGCGAGACCACCGCGCCCTTGCTGCCGTTGTACCAGACCAGCCCCGGCCGCGGGCGGATACCGGCGGTCGACGCGGTGTTGACAATGACGCCGCCGCCGCGCGCGCGGAGTAGTGGTACGGCATGGAGCGCCGACAGATAGATGCTCTTGACGTTGACCGCGAAGATGCGGTCGAAGGTCGCTTCGTCGACGTCGAGCATGGGCCCGTTTTTCTGCGGAATGCCGGCGTTGTTGACCAGGATATCGAGGCCGCCGAAGGCATCGACCGCGGTGTCGACCATGGCTCTGACATCGCCGTCCTTTGCGACGTCGGCGGCGCAGGCGACGGCCCGTCCGCCGCCGTTCGCGATGTCGTCGGCGACCGCCCGGGCGCCGCTTTCATTGAGGTCGGCGACGACGACCGCCGCGCCTTCGGCGGCGAACCGGCGCGCGATTCCGGCGCCGAACCCCGACGCCGCGCCGGTCACGATCGCGGCCTTGCCGGACAGTCTCATGGGCGGCGATTCCTTGTCGGTTGCGGGAAGGCTACTCGGCCCGGAACAGGAACAACGCGTACAGCTCTTTCGCGTCCGCCCAGGCGTCGACGAAAGAGAACCCGGCCTCGACGAAGTCGGCATCGATCCGGGACAAAGTAAATTTGCGCGAGACCTCGGTCTGTATGACTTCGGTTTCCAACAGTTCGAATTGGAATCCCAGGCCGGGAATCGACACCATCTGCCGCGCCAAACTGCGCAGGCTCATCTCGACCTGCTGCGCCTCTTCGTTGAACCGGGCGCGATGGGCGAAGCAGCCGATATCGATCCTGCCGTCATAGCGGCGGTTGATCAAATGGAGGGCGTTGAGATTGAGCTCCGCGGTCAAACCTTCGCTGTCGTTGTAGGCGGCCTCGATGATGTCGGGGTCGGTTTCCAGATCGACCCCGGCGAGAAACCAGTCGCCGGCTCGCAGCGTGCGCCGCATGCTCTTGAGGAAGGCCTGGCTCTGGGCCGCGGTCAGCAGGCCGAGTGTGTTGTCGAGGCAAACGGCAAGGCGTGCTTCGGCCTGGCGCGGCGGCAGGGCGGCGGATGCCGCGCCGCCGGCGCCGGACAGGCCGTGAATGGTCAGGTCGGGATACTGGCGCAACAGACCGGGGGCGATATCGAGCGTTCGCACCTGGTCCGAGGTCACCGGGATATAGAGCTGGGGCCGGCCCGGCTTACGGTAGGCGTCGAGAATGTGACGGGTGGTGACAAGATCGTCGGCGCCGATCTCGATGATGTCGATCGGCCCGGTAAGTCGCGCGACCTCCCCCGAAAAGGCCCGCAGAACGGCCTTGGCGGCGCGCGGCATGTAACATTCGGGGACCGCCGCGAGCCGCTGGTAAAGCTCGCGCCCACGATCGTCATAGAGGAATTTCGGTGGCAGTACCTTGTCGGGGCGACACAGGCGGGTGACCAGATCAGAACCTTCGGAAAGGTCGCCACCGGTCGAATCCAACACAGTCACTTCGAGCCGCTTTTCCAGCACGGCCATGGGCAGTCTAACCTCGATTCCGACGCCCTGCCTCCCCAACGCTGCGGAACCCAACGAGTGTTTCCCTGATCATAGGCATATACCAGTTTCGAAAGGAGGAACGCAAGACGGGTGGGCGGGGCCACGGGCCGAAACGCCGCCGTTTGGGCATTTGTTAACAAATTTCCGTTACCTCTAGGTGGGGCTAGGCAAGGGTTGGGTGACAGGACATGGCGGCTTCGCACAGGCCAGTCGAAGGCGGCCCGTTGGCTTTCTTCGATCCGGCGCCTGCGATTAGAATCGTCGCCGGCGAAAAAGCCGGTCGCGGCGTCGAGGCCGCGTTGGTCCGCACGCTTTATCGTCAGATTATGCCGATCCTCGCCGGCAACTTGACCGTCGCCGTCGTTCTCGTCGCCGTTCTGTGGGATAGCGTCGACCGGCAGGCCTTGACCTACTGGGCATCGGCGATCATCGCCGCGACGCTCGGCCGATTCGCGATCTATGTCCAATTCCAGCGCGCCCGGCCGCCGGATTCGGCGATGAAGGCGTGGGGCCGCCTGTTCGTCACCGGTGCCGCCGTGAACGGTGCCATTTGGGGACTGACCGGTATCGTTCTCTATGTGCCGGGCTTGATGATCGATCAAATCGTTATCGCCGCCGTGGTGGTCGGCATGTCGGCGGGCGCCCTCGCCGCGAGTTCGGCGCATCTCCCGGCCTTCTTCGCTTTTATCGCTCCCGCGTTGTTGCCGGGCGGCCTGCTCCAAGTCACGACCGGGAGCGGGCTGCAGATCGCCACCGGTGGCTTGATGCTGCTGTTCGCCTTACTGATCTCCTGGATCGCCATAAATCTCCATGTCTCGATACGGGAGACGTTGTCGCTCCGGGTCGAGCGCGGCGGGCTGCTCGACGAGTTGCGGCGCGCGCGCGACGCGGCGGAATCGGCGAGCCGGGCCAAATCCGCATTCCTCGCCAACATCAGCCACGAGCTGCGGACGCCGCTCAACGCCATCGCCGGATTTTCGCAGATCATGTCGGACCAGATGTTCGGCCGGCTCGGCGACGAACGGTATGTCCAGTACGCGGCATTGATCCACGAGAGCGGCCAGCACCTGTTGCAGCTCATCGAGGATATTCTCGACCTCTCGAAGATCGAATCCGGGAGCGTCGAGCTGCGGGAGCAGACCTTCGATGCCGGAGCGGCGATTGCCGTCAGCGCCGGTCTGCTGACCGAGCGGGCGCGCAGCGGCGGGGTGAATCTTTATGTCCGCATTCCGCCCGACCTGCCCATGCTCCACGCCGATGAGGGCCGACTTCGTCAGATCGTGCTCAATCTGGTCGCCAATGCGGTCAAGTTCACGCCGCGTGGCGGCAGCGTCATCGTCGCGGTGTCGCAGCGGGACGGCGGAGACTTCATGCTCAAGGTCAGCGACACCGGCATCGGTATCGCGGCCGATGACCTGCCGCTGGTCATGTCGCCCTTCGTCCAGGGGGCCGAATCGCATGAGAACAATCTCGAGGGTACCGGTCTGGGATTGCCGTTGGTCAAGCTGCTGGTCGACCTCCACCAAGGTACATTGCAAATCGAAAGCGAGCCGGGAGAGGGCACGATCGCGACCGTCGTCCTGCCGGTCGAGCGGGTGGTCACCGCCGACCGCCGGCGGTCGGCCTGACCGGGAAACGGGCCCGGCTACGAATTCGTGCGCCGTGCGAGGACGGCCTGCATGGCATCGATCAGGGTGAGCTGCCCGAACCAGCCCACCGGCCGCGGATCGATGTGGGAAAAATCCTCGACCAGGAAAAGCTCGACCTCACCCACTGCGGCGGCGAGCGCGCGGCTCTCGGTATAGGGGATCATGCGATCCTCGAGGCCGTGGATGAGGATCAATTTTCCCGCCAGCGGCGTGAGATCGAGCGGCGCCAGGGAAAGCGATGAAATCTCACGGCTGACGTTTGCCGGGAGCTCGGCGATCAGGGCGGCGGCGCGGTCGGGGTCGGTGTTGAGCAACAGGTCGAGGAGGGCACGGCCGTCGGGCCCCAGGCCGCTCTCGAGGTCGCCGATCGGCGCCGCCGGATCGGCGGTGCGGCGGTCGGCGATGCGGCGCAGCAGGGCACGGTCCGATGGGTTTTCGAGGGCCTCGGCGTTGCCGGCAAGGAATATCCATTTGCTCGCCGGGTAGGGGTCGCCGAAGCGCCAATCAGCGCTCGCGCTCTCCCGATAGCCGCCCGTGGTCATGAAAGTAATGATATCGGCGGTGTCGTAATAGGCGCCGACGCCGACGACGAAGTCGATCGCGTCACCCGCCTCCGGCATCAGCGCGGCCAGGACCGCCGGACCGACCGCGTAGGAAATCGCCGCCACGCCCAGCGGCACTGCGGTTTGTTCGCCGCGCGCGAGATAAAGCACGGCATCGGCGACAACCCGGCTGTCGCGGCGGCTGACGCGGAGATCGCGTGACCCCGGAACGTCGGGCACGAGGACCGCGAAGCGCGCCCGCGCCAGCGACATGGCGAGATCGATGACCCGGGGATCGTCCTTGCCGGCACGGGTGAAGCCGGGAATAAGCACCAGCTCGGCGCCGACGGCCTGCCCGGGGTCGTAGACGTCCGCCGGGGTCCGCCGGCCGTCGATGTCGAAGAAGATCGTGCGGCGGGTCGGCGACGGCGTCGCCGCCTTGAGGTCGCTGGGCCCCGGCCCGGCTTCGATGTCGCGCAATACCCGAACCGCTTCGCGGCTTTCGGACGACAGGCAGCCGGTCAGTGTCAGGATGAGCGAAACCCCGACGACGACGCGGGCTGGCAGGGCTAATCGCAAAGCATTTCGGCGTGGTGGACGATGTGGTCGGCGATGAAGGTCGCGATAAAGAAGTAGGAGTGGTCGTAGCCGGGCTGCAGGCGATAGGTCAGCGGCTGGGCCGCCGCCGCGCAGGCCGCCCGCAGAAGCTCGGGGCGCAGCTGTTCGTCGAGGAATGGATCGGCGTCGCCCTGATCGACCAGGATCGTGGCATCGAACCGCGCGCCGTCCTCGATCAGCGCGACCGCGTCGTGTCCGCGTGCGCGCTCGCGACGGTCGCCGTCGTGGCCGCCGAAGTATCCGGTGAAAGCCTTGCGGCCCCAGGGGCACTGGGTCGGCGCCGAGATCGGCGCAAAGGCGGAAACCGAGCGGTAGGTCCCGGGGTGGCGCAAGGCGATCGTCAACGCGCCGTGTCCGCCCATCGAATGGCCGAAAATACCCTGCCGCGCGCGATCCCCCGGAAATCGATCGAAGATCAGCGCCGGCAGGTCTTCGGTGACATAGCTGTACATCTTGAAGTGCCCCGACCACGGGGCTTCCGTGGCGTCGACATAGAAACCCGCACCCTGGCCGAAATCGTAGGCGTCGTCATCGGGCACGCCGTCGCCGCGCGGACTGGTATCCGGCATCACCAGCATCACCCCGCGTTCGGCCGCCGACCGCTGCGCGCCCGCCTTGACGGTGAAATTGTCTTCGGTGCAGGTCAGGCCCGACAACCACCACAGCACGGGGACCGGACCCCGCTCCGCCTGGGGCGGCCGATAAACGGCGAACTGCATGTCGGTGCCGGTCGCCGCCGAGGCGTGGCGGTAGACGCCTTGCACGCCGCCGAAGCATTTTTGCTCGCTGACCAATTCCATCGTGTTCCGCCCCGCTTACGTCGCGGGCCATGTTGGCAACCGCCGTCGCCGAAGGCAAGGCGGGGGAACGCCCTAAAGCCGGGCGTCGCCCTCCGTTCGCCGGATGTGCCCGGGTTCCGGCGCCCTGCTGTAGAGAATGGCGGCGACCGCGAGGGCGACGGCGATAAAGCCGAATACCGCGCGATACGCGGCCTCTGGCGGTTGTCCGTCGGATTCGGGAAAGAGCCCGATGATCACCCCGGAAACGATCTGGATCACGCCGACGCCGACAAAATTGGCGAAGTTCACCACCGTCACCGCGCGGCCGACGAGGTGGTCGGAGAACAGCGCACGGCCGTGGGCGATCAGCGACATCGAATAAGCGCCGCTCGCCCCAAGCAGGGCGAACAGCAAGGTGACGACAACGATCGGCAGGCTCGGCGCCAGGGCGAGCGCGGTTAGGATCAGGACCGACAGGGTCGCGCCACCGAGTATCAGCATGCGGCGGCGGCCGAGGAAACTGTCAAGCGGGCCAAAGATGAGTATCCCACCGATGGTTCCGAGCGAGAGAAAGAACAGCACGTTGCCGCGGGCGACCGGGCCGAGTCCATGGACGTCGGAAAGGTAGGGCCCGCCCCACAGCCCGCGGACCGCGAAGACGGCGGCATAGGCGACGAAGGTGATCGCCAACAGGGCGGGCAGGTCGTGGTGGCGGAATATCTCCCGCAATCCCCGCATCGTGCTGGCCAGGCTTTCCGGCGGCCGGCGGTGGTAGTCGTGGTCCGGCGGTGCGTCGCGCGCAAGGATGAAGACGAATGCGCCGAACAACGCCGTGGCGGCGGCCACCAGGAGAAACGCATGGCGCCATCCGATCAGTTCCGACACCCAGGCCAGAGGCGTGGCCGACAGCAGCAGCCCGATACCGCTGATCGCGACGACGAACGATCCGACCATCGCGAACCGCTGCACCGGGAACCAGCGGGAGATGGTAACCAGCGCGCCCATGAAAACGCCGGCGCAGCCCATGCCGATCAACACCTGGCCGAACAACAGGCCCCAGAATCCGTGCGCTTGCGAAAACTCGACCGCGCCGATGACCGCCAATGCGAGGAGCAATGGGGTCGTCCGCCGCGCGCCGAAGCGATCGAGCAGAATGCCGACCGGCAGCTGCATCGCCGCGATGCCGATGAAGAATCCACCGCCGACGGCGCCCAGCGCTTCCGGTGACAACGACAGTTCGACGGCAAGGTCGGGCGCGATGACGGCGACCGCCGAACGATAGAATTGGCTGATGATGGTGATGACGGTGAAGCTCGCCACCACGCGCACCGAATCGATGGACCACCCGGATTCGTCCCGCGGTTCTTCCATGATACGCGGTCAGTCGTTGGTCGGCGATGGGGTCGGGGTTTCCGGAGAGTCGAGATTTTCGGTCCGGATCGCGGAACTCCGATCGTCGCCATGATCCTCGGTATGATCTTCGCTCTCCGAAGCCACCGCGGCCGGCGGCTCGGCGAGGGTCCGGGTCATGCAATCGACCTCGGCGGCCTGGAGCTCGAGACAGAACTGCATCGCTTCGACCGGCACCGCGAACGGCCCCGCATCGACCCGATAGAACGTGCCGCGATCCGCCATTTGGACCGGCGCCAGGTGGACCCGGCGATCGGTGAACAGCCGAGGGTGCCGGAAACGAAGCCGAAGCCAATAGGACCGCGCCTCGGCTTCATCGGGAAAAGTGCCGAGCTCGGCCCACAGGCCGTCATCGCCGGTGGCCGCGGAATCGGCCCCGCCGTCGCTGTTGGGATCACCGGTTTCCGCGGCCGCCGCCGCGACTTGTACCGTGCCCCCGGACGGGCCGGCGGCGGAATCGGTTTCGACAACGGCGTCGGCGGCATCGTCCGCGGTTTCGGTGGCGCTATCCTCGGAGGTTGCTGCCAGCTTCTGCGCGACCGCGACGCGGCTACGGCGTTCTTCCTGCTCGGCACGGACGAATATTCGCTTCGACAGCGGGCCCAATCCGCCGCGCGACGCCATCTTGCGGTAGAGACGCCGCCGCTCCTCGAGCTTGCGCCGTTCCTCCCGCGCCGCCACGCGCGCCGCCGGATCCGTCGGGTCCCAGCGCGCGCCGGGCACGATATTGATGATTCGCGACGCCGCCTCGACGGCGATCTTCGGCACGTCCGGCGGCAGGCCCCGCCATTCCTCGATCGACATGTTTTCTGTGTGGCTGACGGTTCCGATCAATTCGCCCCGCGGTTCGACGAGATCCCAATAGAAGGTGACATCGACCTGGTCCGCCGCCACCGGCTGCGCTTCGGCCAGGCTGTAGAGAACGTAGCTCGCGCCGTGGCCGCCTTGGGTACTGGCGGCGATGTCGTAACGCTGCAACTCGAGCGCGACCTCGCCGTTGAGGTGCCACTGCGTCTCCGTGCCGTAGACCGGCAATACGTACAGCGTCGGCGTCACGTCCGGCAGCGTCGCCTGGGGCGGGCCAAGCTCATCGCCACGTTGCGGCGCCGAATTGGATCCGCAACCGGCGACTAGAAAAGCCGCGGCGATCAAGCTCAGCGTTACCGGCACCAACCCGCGCAAGACCTGTTCTTCCCCTGCTGCAACTTCTATTGGCGGAACCGGGCGACACTAGCCGAAAGCCATCCAGGCGCCAATAGGGGCATGGCGAGCGAGACGGTGGAGGGCGCGCGCAAGATCACTATACTCGCTCCCGTCCAAACGGGAGGCGCCAGTGCGGAAGAGCTACGACGTGGTCATCGTCGGCGGCGGCGTCATCGGCAGCGCGATTGCCTACTTTCTCGCCGCCTCCGACGCCTTTTCGGGAACGGTCCTGGTGGTCGAGCGCGACCCGACCTATGCCGGCTGTTCGACGACCCTGTCGGCGGGCTCGATCCGCCAGCAATTCTCGACCTCCGAGAACATCGAGATCTCCAAGTTCGGCATTGCCTTCCTCAGGGACATCGGCGCGCACCTGACCGTCGACGGCGAGGCCCCCGAAGTCGCTTTCCAGGAGCGTGGCTTTCTGTTCTTGGCCGATCCCGAAGGGCTGCCGATCCTGCGCGGCAACCACGAGGTTCAGCGCGCTCATGATTGCGCCGTCGCCCTGCTCGATCCGGACGAACTCACGGCGCGCTTTCCCTGGCTCAACGTCGACGGCATCGCCGCCGGTTCGCTCGGGCTGGCCAACGAGGGCTGGTTCGATCCCTACGCCTTGCTCCGGGGGTTCCGGCGCAAGGCGCGGGCGCTCGGCGCCGACTACGCCACCGACGAGGCGGTCGCGCTGGCCATGGCATCCGGCCGCGTGCAATCGGTTGCGCTCGCCGCCGAAGGACCGGTCGGCTGCGGCGTCGTGGTCAACGCCGCCGGACCCCGTGCCGGCCAGGTCGCCGCCATGGCCGGGCTCGAGCTCCCGGTGCATCCGCGCAAGCGCTCGGTCTTCGTTTTCGAATGCCGCGCCGAGCTGCCGCACCATCCGCTGCTGATCAATGTCGACGGCGTCTATGTCCGGCCCGAGGGACCGAGCTTCATCTGCGGCGTTTCGCCGCCGCCGGACCGCGACCCCGACTGCCTCGACCATGAGGTCGAATACTGGTTGTTCGAGGACATCATCTGGCCGTCGATCGCCCACCGCGTGCCGGCCTACGAGGCGATCAAGCCGGGACGCGCCTGGGCCGGGCACTACGCCTACAACACCTTCGATCAGAACGCGGTGCTCGGCCCCCATCCCGACCTGACCAACTTCTATTTCGCCAACGGTTTCTCCGGCCATGGCCTGCAGCAATCGCCCGCCGTCGGCCGCGCGACCATGGAACGTATCGTCCACGGCGCCTATCAGAGCCTTGATCTGTCGCGGCTTGACTACACCCGCATCGCCGCCGGCGCGCCGGTGGTCGAGCAGGCGGTCGTGTAACCAAAATGGCGGCCGCGCGCGATGTCGCCAAGCTGATCACCGACGGCCGTCGCCATCATGCCGCGGGGCGGCACGCGGACGCGCTCGACCACTATCGCCGCGCCCTCGCCGAAGCACCGGACGATGCCGAGGCGCACAATTTGATCGGTGCCATCGCTCTCCAAGACGGCGACGCGGCGGCCGCCCTGCCCCATCTCGAAGCGGCCGCGCGGCAGGCCCCCGGCCGCGCCGACATCCACCACCACCTGGCCGAGGCGCAGCGGCTTCTCGGCGATCTCGATGCGGCAGTCGTCGCCTACCGGGCGGCGCTCCGGCTGCAACCGGGGCAGGCGCCGGTGCTGGCTCAACTGGCGGCCTGCCTCGGCGCCATGGGGCGGCACGAAGAGGCGCTCGCCGCCATCGCCGAGGCGCGGCGCATCGTGCCCGCCGACGCCGGGTTTGCCGCGCGGCACGGCATCGCTCTCGCTCGCCTCGACAGCCTCGCCGCGGCACGGGACGCGTTCGCCGAGGCCGCCGCCAATGCGCCGGAGGATGCCGGCCACCACTTCAATCTGGCCCACATGGAGGAACGGCTCGGCGCCAAGCCGGCGGCGGCGCGGGCCTACCGCCGGGCGATCCGCCTCCGTCCCGGATACAAGGAAGCGCTGGCCAACCTGGCGACGTTGATGCAGGGCGAGCGGCGCTATGACACCGCCGGCCGCCTGTTCGAGCGCGTCCTGGCCGCCGATCCGGGGGACGTCCAGACCCTGAACTCGATCGCCAATCTGCGCCTCGAAGAGGGCGCGCCGGACATGGCCGAGGCGGTCGCGCGCCGCGCCGTCGCGCTCGATCCGGACTCGGCGGCGAGCCGGATCAACCTGGGCACGGCGCTGCTCAACCAGGGGCGCGTCGCGGCCGCGCTCGACGCCTATCGCGACGGCGTCAGTATCGTGCCCGACGATGCCGTGGCGCACCTGAACCTGGGCACCACCCTGCTGCTCACCGGCGACTTCGAAAACGGCTGCCGCGAATACGCGTGGCGTTGGAAGACGGCGGGGTTCCAATCGTCGCGGCGGCCCTTCGCCCAGCCGCCCTGGACCGGCCAGGATCTCGCCGGCAAGACCATCCTGGTGTGGGGCGAACAGGGCGTCGGCGACGAGATCATGATGGCCGGCCTGATCCCCGGACTCATGGCGCGCGGGGCCGCGATCGCCGTCGAGGCCGAGGCCCGCCTGGCGCCGCTGTTCGCGCGCTCCTTTGCCGGTGCCGATATCTATCCGCGCGGCGTCGACGGCGCCGTCGATCCCGGCCTGGCCGCCCGCCCGATCGATTATCAGATTCCGTCCGGCAGCCTGTTCGGCCACCTCGCCGGTGGGCCCGACGAGCTCCGCCTCGGGTCGCCGTTCCTGGTCGCCGATCCGGCGCGCGTCGCCGACCTCCGCGGGCGCTATGCGAATCTGGCCTCGGGGCTTCGTATCGGCATCTCGTGGTACAGCCGCAACCCAAAATGGGGGCAACGCCATGCCGCGCTCGCCGACTGGCGGCCGATCCTCGACCGGCCCGGGATCGCCGTCTTCGACCTGCAATACGGCGACCGCCGCGCCGAGCGCGAGGCCGCCGCCCGCGCCTTGGGCATCGCCATCCATCACGACGACACAATCGATGCGCTGCGCGACCTCGACGCCTTCGCCGCCCAGGTGGCGGCGATGGACCTCGTCGTCTCGATCTCGAACAGCACCGTCCATATGGCCGGCGCCCTCGGCGTGCCGTGTTGGACGCTGCTGCCCCAGGCGCCCTACTGGCGCTGGTTCCTCAACCGTGACGACAGCCCCTGGTACCCGTCGCTGCGGCTGTTCCGCCAAGGTACCGACGAGGACAGCGCCGCCGTCGTCGGGCGGGTGGCCGCCGCGCTTGACGAGCGGTTGAGGTGAGGCTTGGCGGGGGAATTCGAAGTGGCGATCGCCGGGGCGTGACTACGAAGCGGTGGGCGGGCGTTGCAGGGTCGTATCTCAATGCTTGCGCATTAACTTGAGACTTCGATCAATTTCGAGCATCGGGTCCGTGCCGAAAACCCACGGCAAGGCGATTCCACGCGTTCATTAGCGAGACAATCAGTGTCAAGTCGACGATCTGTTGTTCGGAGAAGTGCTCCTTCAGGCGGTTGTATAGTTTGTCGGGTGCGTTCGTGTCGGGCAGGAGCGTAACGGCTTCCGCCCAGGCGAGAGCGGCGCGCTCGCGATCGTCAAAGAATTGGCACTCGCGCCAAACAGCAATGCAATCGAGGCGCTGTCGGGTTTCGCCCGCGGCCCTCGCCTGAGTTGCATGAAGGTCGACACAGTAGACACACCCGTTGATCTGGGAGACCCGCAACTCCACGATCGCGCGCAACTTGCTGTCAATCGAGGCTAGATGCTTGCTGGCGGCAGCGAGCCCATTGGTTGCCTTCGAATTGATCTCAAGATAGTTGAGTCGCTCGATCATCTCGGTGCTCCTTTAGGGCCGCTACCCACAATCGCAATTGGGACCGTCGATTTGACCTTGGGATAACGTCTAATTGGCTATTTCAAAACATCCAATTTGGAAGAATGTCGAGATACCAATTAGAGTCTGGCCAAGTTCGGCGTCGCTTGGCGCCTCGGACGAAATACGGACACTCATCGGGTCGTGTTGGTACCGCGACGACGGCCCCTGGTACCCGTCGCTCCGGTTGTATCGCCAAGGCCCGGACGAGGACAGCGTCGCGCGTGGCGAAGGCGCTCGACGAGCGGTTGGGGCGAGACTTGGTGCAGGCAATACAGGAGACGGCAATGAAACACGCATCGCGGCCGGACTTCAGCGGCGGTCCCAATGTGGCGATGAAGGTGCCGGGCCATGAATACGAGGCGGTGGTCGGCTTCTACCGCGATACCCTCGGGCTCACGGTGGTCGAGGAGCGCACCGGCGTCCTCACCGCCTTCGCCTTCGGCCCGATGATCCTGTGGATCGACCGTGTCGAGGGCGTGTCCCAGGCCGAACTGTGGCTCGAGATCAACACCGGCGACACCGCTGGCGCGGCGGCCTACCTCAAGGGCGCCGGGGTGACCCGCTGCGACGCCATCGAGCCGCTGCCCGCCGGGCTCGACGGGTTCTGGATCATGAACCCGGCCAACATGGTCCATCTGGTCGCCCGGGACGGCCGCGATGAGGAAGAGGAATAGGCCGCCAGCATCCCGCGCGGGCCGGCGATCGCACCCGCCGAACCGTTTACAATCGGCTATTTACCCAGCACCGGATGCTGTAAAACAAGGAACGCGGTCAACAAACGACCTGTCGAAGTCACACGACCGATGTCTGGGGGAAGCATGAAAATTTCGAGAACGCCGCGCACCGTTTTCGTGGCTGGTCTCGCCGTGGCCATACTGGCGCTGGCCGGCTGCGGCGAAGAGGAGGCGCCGGAGGCCGAGATCGTCCGCCCGGTCAAAGCGATCCTGGTCGGCGACATCGACGCCTTCCGCCAGCGGTGGCTGCCGGGCCGGGCAAAGGCAGTCAAGGAAGCGGAGCTCTCTTTCCGCGTTTCTGGTACCGTCACTTCATTGCCGGTCAAGGTGGGCGGCCATGTGAACCAGGGCGATCTGGTCGCCCAGATCGATCCCGCGACCTATCAGGCGGAGGTCGATCGGACCCAGGCCAACCTGTCGCGCACCAACGCGACCCTCAGCAACGCCTCGCTCGAGCTCGACCGCAACAAGAAGCTGTTCGACAAAGGGCATGTTGCGCAGGCCCGCGTCGACCAGGTGTAGGCGGTCGCCGGCGAAGCCCGGGCCGATGTCGCGGCCGCCAAGGCGGCCCTCGATAAAGCCAAACTCGACCTGAGCTACACGAACCTTCACGCACCCTTCGACGGCGATATCGTCGCCCGCTACGTCGAAGAGTTCGAGGATGTCCGCGCCCAGCAGGTAATTCTCAGGCTGCTCGACGATTCGGATATCGACATGGTCGTCGACGTACCCGAGAACCTGATTTCATTGATCCCCTATGTCGTCGACGGCGTGGTCATCTTCGATGCTTTCCCCGAGATGGAGATCCCCGCAAAGGTCACGGAGATCGGCACCGAAGCGTCGCAAACGACGCGAACCTATCCGGTCACACTGTCGATGAATCAGCCGGAGGGGGCCAAGATACTTCCCGGAATGGCCGGCAAGGTGTCGGGCCGACTCAACGAGTCGGCAGCGGGACCCGAGACCGGGCATATCGTCCCGGTTTCGGCTGTCTTCACCCCGCCCGACGATCAGGGCAGCCGTGTCTGGGTGATCGACGAAGCGACCAAATCAGTGTCAAGCCGCCCGGTCACGACAGGCGCCCTGACCGACGTCGGCATCCGTATCGTCGACGGCCTCGAGCGCGGTGAATGGGTGGTCACGGCGGGGACCAATTTCCTCAAGGAAAAACAAGTCGTCCGGATCATGGGGAACTAGCCCGTGAACCTCGCCAGTTACGCGCTCAATTACCGCGCCGTCACGATTTTCTTCGTCATCCTTCTCGTCTTCGGCGGTATGGGGTCGTTCACCCAGCTCGGCCAGCTCGAGGACCCCGAGTTCACGATCAAGACTGCGGTCGTGGCGACGACCTATACCGGCGCCAGCGCGGCCGAAGTGGAACTCGAGGTGACCGACCGCATCGAACTCGCAGCACAGCAGCTGAAGCAGCTCGACCATTTGGAATCGGTTTCGATCCCGGGACTTTCGATCGTCAAGGTCTTCATCAAGCCAAGCTTCCAGTCGGACACACTGCCGCAGATCTGGGATGAGCTGAAAAGCAAGATTAAGGACGTCGAGCCCCAATTGCCGCCGGGCGCCGGGCGTCCCTTCGTCAATTCGGATTTCGGCGATGTCTTCGGCCTCGTCCTCGCGGTGACCGGCGACGGCTACAGCTTTGCCGAGCTCGAGCAATATGTCGACGACGTCAAGAAGGAACTCAGCCTGGTCGCTGGCGTCGGTAAGATCGAGGCCTGGGGCGTCCAGGACCGGGTCATTTATCTCGACGTGTCCGAGGCACAACTGACCGAACTGGGACTCTCCGACGACAGCATCGAGGTCAGCCTGCAGCAGCAGAACATGGTGGTCGATGCGGGCAGCGTCGATATCCAGACCCAGCGCCTGAAAATCCAGCCTGGCGGCACCTTTGCCTCGCCCTTTGACATCGCCGATCTCGTCCTCACCCCGTCCGCCATCGATAGCCTACAGGCGGTCGCCGGCGGCGCGCGCCGCGGCGGCGCATCCGAGTTGATCCGGATCGGCGACATCTCGACGGTCCGCGAGGGCTATGTCGATCCGCCGCAAAGATTGATGCGGGTCGACGGCATCCCGGCGGTGGCGATCGGCCTAGCGGTCGTGCCCGGCGGCAATGTCGTTACCATGGGCGAAAACGTCGATGCGCGGCTTTCCGAACTCCTGCACAACCTGCCGGTCGGCATCGAGATTAACCGCGTTCACTGGCAGTCGGACATCGTCAAGGAATCGATCGACGGCTTCTTCGTCAGCCTGGGCCAGGCGGTGGTCATCGTGCTCGCCGTCCTGGCGGTATCGATGGGGCTCAGGATGGGGGTCATCATCGGCACCGGCCTGGTCCTGACCATCCTTGGCACCTTCATTTTCATGAAGCTGTTCAGCATCGATCTCCAACGCATGTCGCTCGGCGCGCTGGTGGTCGCGCTCGGCATGATGGTCGATAACTCGATCGTCGTCGCTGACGGCATCGCGGTCCGCATCAAGCAGCGGATGGAGCCGACCAAGGCCGCGATCGAGGCCGCGTCGCAACCGGCTTGGCCGCTTCTCGGGGCGACGGTTATCGCGGTCATGGCATTCTATCCCATCTTCGCGTCCGACGAAGGCGCTGGCGAGTATTGCGCCACCCTGTTCTCGGTCGTCGCCATCGCGCTGATGTTCAGCTGGTTCATCTCGATGACCGTGACGCCGCTGCAATGCGTCTGGATGCTGAAGCCGCCGCCGGCGGGAGCGGAGGACACGGAAGAGAAGCCTAGTCGAATCCTCGGCGCCTTCCGCGACATTCTCGTCGGGTGCCTGCGCGCGCGCTGGCTGACCATCGGCGCCTCGGTCGCCCTCCTGATCATTTCGTTTGCCGGCTTCGGCCGCGTGGAGCAATTGTTCTTCCCGGATTCGGCCATGACCAAGTTCATGATCGACTACTGGGCACCGGAGGGTACGCGCATCGAAATGGTGGCCGAGGGCATCGAGCCGATCGAGGCCAAGCTGCTCGCCGACGACCGGGTCGAAAGCGTGGCCAGCTTCATCGGCGCGGGGCCGCCGCGGTTCTACCTGCCGGTCGAGCCCGAATCGCCCAATTCCAGCTATGCCCAACTGATTGTCGAGGTCCACGAGCGGAGCGAAATCGCCGCGCTGGTCGAGGAACTGACGGTGTGGCTCGAAGAGGCCGCGCCGCAGGCGCTGGTACCGATCCGCCGCTTCGGCGTCGGACCGGCCGAGACATGGAAGTTCGAGGTTCGCTTCACCGGCCAGGGCATCGCCGACGCCGACACCCTGCGCGAGATCGCGGTCGACGCCGTCACCATCCTCGAGGAGGAACCCCTCGCCGGCATGGTGCAGACCGACTGGCGGCAGAGCGTGCTGACCGTGGTGCCCGAATACAGCCAGGAGCGCGGGCGCTGGGCCGGGGTCACCCGTAACGACGTCGCGCGCGCGACCAAGCGCGCCTTCGACGGCCGCACCGTCGGACTCTATCGCGAGGACGACAAGCTGATCCCGGTCGTCATGCGCTACACGCAGGAGCGCGGCATCGGCATTGGCGGCATCGATACCCTGCAGGTACGGCCGGCGATGTCGACGGACCGGGTGCCGCTGTCGCAGGTCACCAAGGGCATCGCCCAGCAGTGGGAAGAATCGAAGATCGCCCACTACGACCGCAAGCGCACCATCACCGTGCAGTCCAATCCGATCAGCGGCGTCACGCTGCCGACCTTGCGCACGGCCGTGTTGTCCGAGTTCAACGCCCTGGCGACGAACCTTCCGCCCGGCTTCAGCATGGCCTGGGGCGGCGAGTACGAGAATTCGGCCAAGGCGCAGGCCTCGCTCCTGCCCGGCCTGGTGCCGGCGGTTGTCATCATGGTCTTGATCATCATCCTGCTGTTCAACGCCTTCCGGCCGCCGGTGATGATCTTCCTGCTGATCCCGTTCGTCGTCGTCGGTATGACGGCGGGGCTGCTGTTCACCGGCACGCCGTTCGGCTTCGTCGCCCTGCTCGGCGCGATGAGCCCGGCCGGCATGATGATCAAGAACATCATCGTCCTTCTCGACGAGATCAATCTAAATCTGAGCCTCGGCAAGTCACCCTATCCGGCGTTGGTCGAAGCGACCCTGTCGCGCGTGCGTCCGGTCTCGCTGGCGGCGGCGACCACGGTGCTTGGCGTCGTCCCGCTGTTGCAGGACGTGTTCTGGGTCGGGCTGGCGGTGACCATCATGGGCGGGCTGACCTTCGGCACCGTCGTGACCATGGTCCTGTTCCCGGTCGTCTACAGCATTTTCTACCGGGTCAAGCCGGCGGCGGCGTAGTCGCCGGATTTGTCGTGGGTGCCCGGGCCAGGCCGATCCCGGCCCGCGCCGGCCAGGCAACCGGCTTCAAGCCGTCTCCTGTTCCGCCGCCGCGCCGCGCCCGCCCTTGACCTTTTCGCGCAGGGTCTGGAACAGCACGTAGAGCGCCGGGATCATGAAGATGCCGAAGATCGAGGCGGCCAGCATGCCGCCGAAGACGGCGGTGCCGAGCGAGCGCCGGGCGGCGGCGCCGGCGCCCGTCGCCAGCACCAGCGGCAGCACGCCGAGGATGAACGAGAAGCTGGTCATCATCACGGCGCGGAAACGCAGCCGGGCCCCGGTGATGCCGGCCTCGACGATCGACATCCCGGCTTCGCGCTGCGTCTTGGAGAACTCGACGATCAGGATTGCGTTCTTGCTGGCCAGCCCGATCAGCATGACCAGCCCGATCTGGGTGTAGATATTGTTGACCAGCCGCGGGATCAGGAACACCGTGAACAAGGCGCCGAGGACGGCCACCGAGACCGACAACACGACCGGCATCGGGATCGACCAGCTTTCGTACTGGGCGACCAGGAACAGATAGACGAAGACCAAGGCGAGGGCGAAGATCATCGCCGCCGTGCCGCCGGCCTTGATCTCCTGATAGGTGGTGCCGGTCCACTCGGTGGCGTAGCCGTCGGGCAGCGTATCCCGCGCCAACGCCTCCATCGCCGCGATCGCTTCGCCCGACGACCGGCCCGGCGCCGCCTCGCCGTTGATCGCCGCGGCGGCGAACAAATTGTAGCGGCTGATGCTGGCCGGCCCGAGGATCGGCTTGATATCGACCAGGGTGCGGATCGGCACCATCTCGCCCTCGGCGTTGCGGATGTTGATGCGGTTGATGTCCTCGACGGAGCTACGGTCGGGCGCCTCGGCCTGGATGATGACCCGGTAGACGCGGCCGAACAGGTTGAAATCGTTGACGTAGAGCGAGCCCAGATTGGCCTGCAACGTTTTGAAGATGTCGGAGACCGGAATCCCCAACGCCTGCGCCTTATCGCGGTCGACATCGACGAACAGTTGCGGCACGTCGGCGGAATAGGTGCTGAACACGCGGGCCAGGGTCGGGTCCTGGTTGGCGGCGAAGATCAGTCCGCGCATGGTCGCCGCCAGTTCCTCGGGCGACTGCCCGCCCAAGCTTTGCAGTTCGAGCTCGAAGCCGCCGGTGGTGCCGAGCCCGGGGATCGGCGGGATCGGAAAGGCGATGACGTTGGCGGAGCTGATGGTGAACAGTTTGGGCAGCAGCCCGTTCAGGATCGCCCGCAGGTTCTCGTCCTTCGAATCGCGCTCCGACCAGTCTTCGAGGACGGCGACGATCAGGGCGCTGTTCGACGACGCGCCGCTGAGCAGGCTGTAACCGGCGACGGTGATGATGTCGGAGACGCCTGGCGTCGCGGCGATGATCTCATGGACGTCCGCGACGACCTCTTCGGTGCGGTTGAGCGAGGCGCCGTCGGGCAGCTGGACGTTGGCGAAGAACGCACCCTGGTCTTCGTTGGGGATGAACCCGGTCGGCAGGGTGTTGAACAGCCAATAGGCGCCGAACATCACGGCGCCGAGGATGCCGACGGTGAGCACCAGCCGCCGCACCAGTATGGCGACCACCGACGCGTAGCCGTTGCGGGAGGTGTCCACCACCTTGTGGAACCAGCCCAGGGGGCCGCGCGGCGCGCCCTTGGGCGGCTTGAGGAAGGTCGCGCACAGGGCCGGGCTGAGGGTCAACGCGTTGATCGACGAGATGACGACCGCAACCGAGATGGTGACCGCGAATTGCTGGTAGAGCTGGCCGGTGATGCCGGGGATGAAGGCCACCGGCACGAACACCGCGAGCAGCACCAAGGTGGTCGCGATCACCGGTCCCTGGACCTGGAACATCGCCTTCCGCGTCGCCTCCCGCGCCGGCAGCTTCTCGTCGTCCATCAGCCGCTGCACGTTTTCGACCACGACGATGGCGTCGTCGACAACGATGCCGATGGCCAGGATGATGCCGAACAGGGAGATCGTATTGGCCGAAAAGCCCATCGCCAGCAGCACCGCGAAGGTGCCGATCAACGACACCGGAATGGCCAGCGCCGGGATGATGGTGGCGCGCCAATCGGCGAGGAACAGGTAGGTGACCAGCAGCACCAGCCCGAGCGCCTGGAACAGGGTGACTATGACCTCATCGATCGAGGCGCGAACGAAATTCGTCGTATCATAGAGGATGTGGTACTCGACATCGGCGGGGAAGCGCTCGGCCAGGCGGTCCATCTCCGCATAGACCGCGTCGGCGACGTCGAGCGCGTTGGCTCCCGGCGCCTGGTAGACCGCCATCGCCACCGCCGGCTTGCCGTTGAGGCGGCTGCTCGCGGCGTAGGTCTGCGAGCCGAGCTCGATGCGGGCCACGTCCTTGAGGCGCAGATAGGAGCCGTTGGGCTCGGCGCGCAGGATGATGTCGCCGAACTCCTCGACCGTCGACAGCCGACCCTTGGCCTGGAGCGTGTATTGGAATTGCTGGTCGGTGACCACCGGCGGCGCGCCGATCTGGCCGGCCGAGGCCTGGATGTTCTGATTCGAAATCGCGTTGGCGATATCGGTCGTCGACAGGTGGAGGCTGGTCAGGCGGTTGGGGTCCATCCAGATCCGCATGCCGTAATCGAGGGCGCCGAAAATGGTCGCGTTGCCGACGCCTTGGATGCGCACCAGGGCGTCGCGGATATTGATGCTCGTATAGTTGCTGAGGAACAGCCCGTCATGGGTGTCGTTGGGCGATATCAAATTGATGATCATCAGCATGTTGGTCGATTGCTTGCGCACCGACACCCCGCTGCGGGTGACTTCGTCGGGCAGCTGCGGCGTCGCCAACGCGACCCGGTTCTGGACGTTGACCGCCGCGATGTCGGGATCGGTGCCGACCTCGAACGTGACCGACAGGGTGTAGCTGCCGTCGTTGGCGCTCGCGGACGACATGTAGATCATGTCGTCGACGCCGTTGACCTGGGCCTCGATGGGCGCGGCGACGGTCTGCTCGACGACCCGGGCGCTGGCCCCGGGATAGCTGGCGGTGACCTGGACCACCGGCGGCGTGATTTCGGGATATTGCGCGACCGGTATCGCCTGCAGGGCGATCAGCCCGGCCAGGGTGATGACGATCGAGATGACGAAGGCGAATTTGGGCCGGTCGATGAAGAACGCGGACAACATGCGTTCTAGCCTTCCGCCGGTTCCAGTCGCGGCTTGGGCGCGGTGCCCTCAACCACCGCCTTCACCGTGATGCCGGGGCGCACCTTCTGCAATCCTTCGACGATCACCTGCTCGCCTTCTTCGAGGCCCTCGGTCACGATCCAATCGGTGCCTTCCTGATCGCCCATCGTGACGCGTTGAACCTTGACCTTGCTGTCCTTGTCGACGACCAACACGAAGCGGCCGCTCTGGTCCTCCTGAATCGCCGCTTGCGGGATAACCAGGACCGAGGTCGGTTCCGAGCGCTGGATCTCGACGGTGACGAACTGGTCGGGCAGCAGGACCTTGTGCGGGTTGGGGAATTCCGCGCGCACGGTGACCGTGTCGGTCTGGGCGTCGACCTTGTTGTCGATGAACGCGAAATGGCCGTCGTGGGCGTAAATCTCGCCGTCCTGCAGCACCAGCCGTGGCACCAATTCCTGTGCCCGCTCGCCGATGTCGCGGCGGCGCGCGTCCAACAAATCGCGGTCGCTGACCGCGATCCGGACATAGATCGGATCGAGGCTGATCAGATCGGCCAAGGGATCGCTCGACGGCCCGACAAGGTTGCCGACGCTGTAGTTGGACAGCCCGATGCGGCCGTCGATCGGCGCCGTGATGGTGGTATAGCCGAGGTCGAGCTCGGCCTGTTGCAACGCCGCCTTGGCCTGCAATACGCCGGCCTGTGCGCGCGTCTCATCGGCCACCGCCTCGTCGAGTTTGGCTTGGCTGACATTGCCCTTATTGATCAGCGTGCGGTAGCGGTCGGCGGTCAGGGTGGCGTTCTTGAGCGTTGCCTGGGCGCTTAGAACATCGGCCTCGGCGCGTTCGACGTCGGCCTGGTAGGGCGCCTGCTCGATGACGTAGAGGGCATCGCCTTTCTTCACGTCGCCGCCTTCTTCGAAGCTGCGCTGTTCGAGAAATCCTTCGACGCGGGCGCGCAATTCGACTTCATCGACCGCCTCGACACGGCCGACATAGGTGAATTTCGGCGTCACGTCCTTGCGCACCACCGGGGCCACCGTCACCGCCGGGGCCGGGCCGGCGCCGGGCGCCGCCGCCTGTTGTTGGTCTTCGCCGCAGGCGGCAACCGCCGCGACAAGGAACGCCGCGCCCAGGGGCCCGAAGAGATGGCGGTCGCGGATGCGCGGATGCAATGGTCTGATGATCGGCATGTCCCTTCGGGGATTGGCGAGGCGGGCGGCGCGCGTTCGGTCGATGCGCGCTAACGCCCATCGGCCGATTGTCTTATCACAACCGGTCGCGGCGATGAAGCCGGAGCGGTACGCGAATGCGGGGTGACAGCGGCCTGTGCCGGGCACAAGATGGCGCATGACCGGAACGCCGCGGATAGGGCCGGAGCAGGTTCAGGCGATCAGCGATTGGCTGATCGAGGCCGCGCTTGCGACCGTGCCGCTCTCCGATCTCGTCGAAGGCTTCTGCGAGCGGCTGAATGCCGCCGGCATGGCCCTGCGCCGGGTGTCGGTCGGCGCGCGTGTTCTTCATCCGACCCACGATTCCCGGACCGTCCGCTGGATCCGTGGAGTCGGCCTCGAGCGCTTGAACTTCGAGACCGGCGGGGAAGCAACGCCGCAATGGCTGGACAGCCCAATCCGTGTCGTCTTGGAGGCTCCGGGGCAGATCGTCCGCCGGCGATTGGACGCCGCCGCCGCCGACCGCGATTTCCCTATCCTCGACGAACTCAAGGCCGAGGGCGATACCGACTATGTGGCCTTGGCCACCTATTTCGACGCCTTTGGTCGGCCGGGCTCGGTGACGGGCACGGTCGTGACTTGGTCGACCGACCGGCCGGGCGGCTTCGACGATGGCGAGATATCAACCATCGAACGGCTGCAGCCGCGGTTCGCCGTCGCCGTCAAATGCGCGGTTCTGCCGCAGATCGCCGAGGACGTCGTCGGCGCCTATCTCGGCGCCGATGCCGGCCACCGCGTCCTCGGCGGCGCGATCGACCGCGGCGCGGTCGATGTTCTCGCCGCAATTCTGTTCTTCTGCGACCTGCGCGGCTTCACCGCCCTCGCCGACCGCATGGACCTGAAGGACCTGATCGCCCTGCTCGATTCTTATTTCGACGCCATCGTCACGCCGATCGGCGACAACGGTGGCCAGGTGCTCAAGTTCATGGGCGACGGATTGCTGGCAACCTTCGCCATCACCGAGGCCGACACCGCGGATGTTTGCGACCGGGCGCTGACCGCAGCGACAAAGGCATTTGCCGAGATCGATTCGATCAACGCTGCCCGCGCCGCCGAAGGCATGCCCACGCTGACGCTCGATATCGCGCTCCACCGCGGCGAAGTCTCCTACGGCAATGTCGGATCGCGCGACCGTCTCGACTTCACGGTCATCGGACCGGCGGTCAACGAGGCCAGCCGCATGGAGGATCGCTGCGACGAACTCGGCGTCGACCTCGTCCTGTCCGAAACCTTTGTCGCCGCGGCCGGGCCGGGTGCTGCCGCCGGCTTCGTCTCGCTCGGCCGTCACGGCCTGCGCGGCGTCGGTGCGCCACGCGAATTGTTCACCCTGAAGGATCGGCCGCGGCACGCGACCTGACCCGCCGCGGCGCATGATCACACCTGGGCCGGCCGCGCGTTTTTGGTGTATGGTCGCACCGGTATGGCGACATGCGCGTGTCGGCGCGGGGCCGTTCGGCGCAACAACGAGGGGAGCCATGCGATGACTCAACCGCAATCTGGCGTGCTGCCGCCGGCCAATCCCCATGCGATCTTCCTCACCCTATTGGTGGGCGAGGAGAGCGAGGCGGTCAGCGCCGTCCGTCGGGCCGCGGCCGTGCTCCACGACCTCACGGCTGCGGTCGCCGCCAAGGATTCGGGCGGCACGCTCTACAGCACGATCGGGTTCGGCGCCGACATCTGGGACCGCCTCTATCCGGGCAACCGGCCGCCCGAGCTGGCGCCATTCAAGGCGCTGTCCGACGGCACCCGGGTGGCCCCGTCGACGCCCGCCGATCTGTTCCTTCATGTGCGTGGCGACCGCCTCGATTTGGGTTTCGAACTGGCGCGCGAAATGCGCAAGAAACTCGGCAATGCGGTGCAGACGGTGGAGGAAATCCACGGCTTCCGTTACCTCGACAGCCGCGATCTGACCGGCTTCGTCGACGGCACCGAGAACCCGCAAGAGCCCGACCACCGGGCCCGCGTCGCCCTGGTCCCGGATGACGGCACGCCGTTCGCCAACGGCAGCCATGTCACGATTCAGCGCTACATCCACGATCTCGCCGCCTGGGAAGAGCTATCGGTGGCCGAGCAGGAACAGGTCTTCGCCCGCACCAAGGCGGACGACATCGAGTTCGACAGCGAGCGCAAGCCGCCGACGGCCCACATCGTTCGTGCCAGCCTCAAGGACAACGGCGAGCCGGTCGAGATCCTGCGCCATTCGATGCCTTACGGCACCGCCGACACGGCGGGACTGTATTTCGTCGCCTATGCGGCGGCGCCGTCCAATTTCGATCGCCTGCTGCGGCGCATGGTGGTGGCCGACGACGACGGCACCTACGACCACCTGATGAATTTCAGCCGCGCCGTCACCGGAGCCCGGTTTTTCGTTCCCCCGGTGGAGTTCCTGACCGGGGTCAAAGAGCCGGCGGCCTAATCCTCGCCGTCGTCGACCAGGTTGGCTTCGACGACGGCGCGGATGTCGTCGGGCATCGCCACCGATTTGCGGGTCGCCGGATCGAAGAACACTTCGACGCATTCCTGGCGCGCATGCAGCTCCCCGGTGTCGGCGTTGGTCATCCGGTGGCGGAATGTCACGCTCTTGCCGCCGGCACGGGTGAACGCGCTTTCGACCACATAGAGCGCGCCCGCCGGCACCTCGAAAATAAAGTCGGTCGCGGTGTGGGCGGTGACGGTGTGGATATCGCGCTCCATCATCCATTTGTGGCCGATGCCGAGGATCGACCATAGGTGAAAGGCGCCGTCGTCGAAGGCATGGGCGTACCAGCGCACGTTCATATGGCCGAACTGGTCGCAGACCCACGGAAAGGCGACGCCCCGCATCGTTTCACGCCATGCGCCCATGTGATTTCCCCTTGGTTCCTGTGGTCGGTTTCCTACGATAAAGGGCGGTGCGAGGTTTCGAAACCGGATCATTCGGCTCCAGTCTGCGATGGCTCTGCGCGGACGAAGCCGGCGCCGATTCCGGCGGCGGGGTCGCGCAGGCGCAGCGGGTCGAGGGGCTCGCCTTCGGGCGCACAGGGAAATGGCGCCCACCAGCACAACTCGCCGTCGGCGGGGCGGCGGAACTCGACGTCGTAGATGCGGTGGGTGATCCACTCGGCCTCGACCGCCACCGGGTTGACGAGGTGGGGGTTGCGGACGTGGAAGCGGGCGTATTGCCGCAAGGCCACCGTCGGCGGCAGCCACAGCCGCGCCGCTATCGCCGTCGGCTTGCCCGGGAAATGGCCGAGCTCCAGCTGGCGGTCGCCGCGGGTCGGCAAGGTTTCAATCACCGCGAGGAGAACCGCCATCACCGCGACCGCGGCGAGGCCGCCGATCGGGGCCGGGACCGCCAGCCGCGGCAGCCGGCCGGCGAACCACCCGGCGCAGAGCAGGGCGAGCCCGGCGGCGAGGAGCCCGATCAGGGCGCCATACCAGGGCAAGGCGAAGCGCACGGAAGGGACCAGAATGCCATAGCCGAGGCCGAGCGCGACGGTGAGCACGGCAATCCCGAAGGCGAAGTCGCGACGCCGCGCCGCGATCAGCGCGTTCGCCGCCAGCGCCGCCAGCGCAGTCGCGATCACCGTCATGCCGTATCTGCCCTCGACCACGGCGAGCCGCAGGTCGAGATCGGCCGGCGCGCGCGACCCGTCGCGAAACGCGGTGATCGTGTGCCAGGTCTCGACGTTGGGTCCGAACCGGATCGGCGAGTTGGTGATGAAAGTGGAGACCGCGGCGACCAGATCCCCGGGCACGCCCCACGGCACATCGAGACAGCTCTCGACCGCCGGGTAGAGAAAACAACCGGAAACCGAGAAATTGGCTGCCATCGCCGCGCCCAGGGTCAAGGCCGCGCACAGAACGACGGCGGTGCCGTGGGCCAGCGCGGCGCGCCAGTGGACCAGCGCATAGATTGCGGCACCGGCGATGAGCGGAAAGACGCTCGCCTTGAGCGCCGCCGCGGCGATCGCCAGGATCAGGATGACCGGCGCCAACCGTCCGCCGCGATCGATGAGCAGGGCCCAGAGGAAGACGACGATGGCCACGATAACCGCCGTATCCGGCGTCGAAGACGGCATCAGGACGAGGATCGCGCGGTGACAGAGGCCGACCGGGACCGCGACGACCAGGAACCAGTCGGCGGGCCCACCGCGGCGATTGACGATCCGCGCGCCGGCGAGGCAGGTCGGGGCGAGCAGCAGGAAGAAGGCGAGGGTGCCGCCGATCGTCGTCAGGCGCGCGCCGTCGAACAGGTCGACGAAGGGCGTGGCGAGGGCGAACCAGCTCGAACTGTAGCCGAAGCGGTGGTGGATCAATGCCATGCCGCGGACGGTGCCGTGCTCGGCCAGCGCGGTCATGTAGGGCAGGTGGTAGAAGCCGGTGTCGTAGTGGGCGACGTCGCGGCTGGTGAATATGGTGATCGCCAGCAACAGGACGGGGGCGCCGATGGCGACCGCGCGGCCGGGGAAGGTGGCGAGGGCGCGGCGGATCGGCGCGCGCTCCCGCCACAGCGTCAGGCCGGCGATGAGCGCGATGACGGCGACCCAGAAACCGCCGAGCGGCGCCACCAGGGAGATCGCCAGCAGCGATCCGGCGAGCACCAGCAGGCCGGCCCAGCAGCGCAGGACGAGGCGGTCGCCGAGGCGCGCCGGGACCGCGTCGCCGCACACCGCGCGGCCGATCCCGTAGGCCGCCAGCAGCACGAGCGTGGCGCACGATGCGAGGATGATCATCGGCCGCCGACGCGGTGCGCCGCCGGCACCCGGGGGGTTGCGATGCTTGGTGCCGCGGTCATGGACATGGCGGACAGGTTTACGGTCGCGGCGGTGCCCGGTCCAGAGCGAATCGGGTATAAACGCGACGAGCGACGAAGGAGGTTGCTTTGGCAGGCCGACCGAACGGTACCCGAATACGATGATCTATCTCGATGCCATTCGGGCCGGCGAGGGACTCTGCGCGGGCCAGGGCTTTCCCTTCGACCTGCCGATGGTCCGCGCGCTCGAGGCCTTGGATTTCGATGCCCCGGTGACCTTCCTGGTCGGCGAGAACGGGTCGGGCAAGTCGACCCTGCTCGAGGCGATCGCCGCCGGCATGGGCTGCGTCGCCATCGGCAGCGCCGACATCGCCCGCGACCCGACGCTGGAAGCGGCCCGCGCGCTGGCCGCCGAGCTCGTCTTCGTGCGCCGCCGCTACCCACGCACCAAGACCTTCTTTCGCGCCGAGGACGCGTTCGGTTTCACCAAGCGGGTGATCGGCGAGATCGCCGATCTGGAAGCGATGGAGGAGGATTTTCGCGGCGCCCTGCCCGACGGCTCGTGGGGCCAGCAGCTGGCGATGGGTGTGGCCCGCGACCAGCGCGGCGCCTACCAGGCGCGCTACGGCGAAGATCCGGACGGTTTCTCCCACGGCGAAACCTTCCTCGGCGTGCTCAAGTCGCGGCTGACGCCGAAGGGGCTCTATCTCCTCGACGAGCCCGAGACACCGTTGTCGCCGACCCGCATTCTCGCGCTGCTGTCGCTGCTGATGGATTGCGTCACCGCCGATTGCCAGTTCATCATCGCCACCCACTCGCCGATCCTGATGGCGCTGCCCGACGCCCGTATCCTCCATTTCGACGAGGCCGGGATCGCGCCGGTACCCTATGACGACATCGAACATGTCGCCGTCACCCGTGCCTTCCTCAACGACCCCAAGCGGTTCCTGAGACGGCTATGATGGCATCGGCCGCAGCGCTCGCCGATGCCGCTCGCCTGCCGGCGAGCCCCGGCGCCTATGTCCTGGCCATCGAGCTGCGGCGCACGCTGTCCTTCGCGACCGCCGTCACCGGGCCGGTCCGCTTGCCGCCGGGGCGCTATGCCTATTGCGGCAGCGCCCGCGGGCCGGGTGGGCTCGGCGCCCGCATCCGGCGCCACCTGCGGCGCGACACGCGCATCCATTGGCACGTCGACCGCCTGACCACCGCCGGCGAGATCGTCGCCGTCGTGGCGCGACCGGGCGGTGACGAATGCGCGCTGCTGCGCGACCTCCTCGCCCGGCCCGGCGTCACCGTGCCGGTCCTCCGTTTGGGTGCGACCGATTGCCGCCGCTGCCCGGCCCATCTCGTCGCCGTGCCCGCCGATTTCGATCCGGCGGTGTTCCTGTAGGCAGCGCCACGACGCCGGAACGCGACAAGGGGTCGCGGGTTTGCGCATTGGTGTCGTTTTGGTGACAGGATTGGGCAGCTTGGCGTCATAATGGTGCAACCGCTTGCCCTTGGGCCGTCACGGGGTAAGCTGGAACGGGTACCAAGGGGCGCGCCGGTCAATGGCGAAATATTCGATCTTCAGCTTGATGCGCAATGCGCTGTCCTACCACGAGGACTGGCAGGCGGCGTGGCGCAGCCCGAAGCCGAAGCCGGAATACGACGTCGTCATCATCGGCGGCGGCGGCCACGGCCTGGCGACCGCCTATTACCTGGCCAAGAACCACGGCATCCGCAACGTCGCGGTATTGGAAAAGGGCTGGATCGGCGGCGGCAACACCGGCCGCAACACCACCATCGTGCGCTCCAACTATCTGTGGGACGAGAGCGCCGCGCTCTACGACCATTCGGTCAAGCTGTGGGAAGGTCTGAGCCAGGATCTCAACTTCAATATCATGTTCAGCCAGCGCGGGCTGCTGCACCTGTCTCACACCGTCCACGACCTGCAGGAGATCGGCCGCCGCGGCCACGCCAATTACCTGAACGGCATCGATGCGGAATTCCTCACTCCGGCCCAGGTCGCCGCCTTTTGTCCGATCCTCAACACCTCGCCCGACGCGCGCTATCCGATCCTCGGCGCGCTGCTGCAGCGCCGCGGCGGGACCGCCCGCCACGACGCCGTCGCCTGGGGCTATGCCCGGGCCGCCGACGAACGCGGCGTCGACATCATCCAGAACTGCGAGGTCACCGGCTTTCAGATCGACGGCGGCGCGGTCACCGCGGTCGAAACCACGCGCGGCACGATCAAGGCGGGCAAGGTCGGCATGGTCGTCGCCGGCCACTGCTCGGTACTGGCGGAGATGGCCGGCTTCCGCCTGCCGATCGATTCGAACCCGCTGCAGGCCCTGGTCTCGGAGCCGATCAAGCCGATTCACCCGTGCGTCGTTATGTCGAACACGGTGCATGTCTATTGCAGCCAGTCGGACAAGGGTGAGCTCGTCATCGGCGCCGGTTCCGACCTCTACAATTCCTATTCGCAGCGCGGCAGCTTCGATGTCATCGACCACATCATGGGCCCGCTCAGCGAGCTGATCCCGGTCGTCTCACGCCTGCGCATGCTGCGCCAGTGGGGCGGCATCGTCGACGTCACGCGGGACCGCAGCCCGATCATCGGCAAGACCCCGGTCGAAAATCTGTTCATCAATTGCGGCTGGGGCACCGGCGGTTTCAAGGCGACGCCGGGGTCGGGCCATTGCTTCGCGGCGACGCTGGCCCGCGGCGAGCCGGACGAGGTCGCCGCGCCGTTCGGCCTGCACCGCTTCGAGACCGGCTATCTGATCGACGAGGCGGCCGCCGCCGCCGTCGCGCACTAAGAGGCGGCGATGCCTGTGCTGACGGCAACCCCCTCACCCTCCCGCTGCGCGGGTCCCTCCCTCTCCCCAGAAAGTGGGGGAGAGGGTTGGGGTGAGGGGGTCGTCGCCATCACGCGCCGTGATAGCGTGGAGTCAATTCGTTACCGTCGTCGCCACTACCGCAGGGGGCCATGACATGTTCCTGATCGAGTGCCCGTGGTGCGGCCCGCGCGACCAGACCGAGTTCTCCTGCCACGGCGAGGCCCATATCGCGCGGCCCAAGGAACCCGACAAGCTGAGCGATGCCGAGTGGGCCGACTACGTCTTCTACCGTAGCAACCCGAAGGGCCTGCATCACGAGCGCTGGGTCCACGACCACGGTTGCCGGCGCTGGTTCAACGTCGCCCGCGATACGGTCAGCGATAAGATCCGCGGTAGCTACAAGGTCGGCGACAAGCCGCCGAAGGTGGCGCCGTGAGCCAGGTCAACCGCCTCGAGAGCGGCGGCCGGATCGACCGCGACCGGCCCGTCACCTTCACCTTCGACGGCAAGCGCTATGCCGGTTTCGACGGCGACACCGTGGCCTCGGCGCTGCTCGCCAACGACGTTCACCTGGTCGGCCGCAGCTACAAGTACCATCGCCCGCGCGGCATCCTCTCGGCCGGCGCCGAGGAGCCCAACGCGCTGCTCCAGCTCGGCCGCGGCGCGCGATCCGACCCCAACACGCGAGCCACCGTGCAGGCGCTCTATGACGGGCTGGTCGCCGACAGCCAGAACCGGTGGCCGAATCTCAAGTTCGACATCGGCGAAGTCAACAACGTCCTGTCGCGCCTGTTGCCGGCCGGCTTCTACTACAAGACCTTCATGTGGCCGCCCTCCCAGTGGGAGACCTACGAGCACGGGATCCGCAGAGCAGCCGGGCTCGGCAAGGCGCCGACGGGGCCCGATCCGGACCGCTACGAAGCGGTCCACGCCCACTGCGACGTGCTGGTCGTCGGCGGCGGACCGGCCGGGCTGGCGGCCGCGGCGGCAGCGGGTGCGAACGGGGCCCGCGTCATCGTCGCCGACGAACAGGCCGAGATCGGCGGCTGGCTACTGACCGACCTGGCGGCCAAGATCGACGGCGCGCCGGCCCTCGACTGGGTTGCCGCGGCCCGAGAAAAACTGGCCGCCATGGCCGAGGTCCGGGTTCTGCCGCGGACCACGATCACCGGTTATTACGACCACAATTTCCTGGTCGGCGTCGAACGGGTCACCGACCATCTCGGCACAGAACCGGACGGCCATATTCCACGCCAGCGATTCTGGCGTATCCGCGCCAAGCAGGTGGTGCTGGCCTGCGGCGCGCTCGAGCGGCCCCTGGTGTTTCCCCAGAACGACCGGCCAGGCGTCATGCTGGCCGGCGCCGTCCGCAGCTACGTCAACCGCTATGCGGTGCGCCCCGGCCGCGAGGCGCTGGTGGTGACCAACAACGACAGCGCCTATCGCACCGCGCTCGATTTGCGGCGCGCCGGCGCCAAGGTCACCATCGCCGATCTCAGGCCCGACGAATACGGCCCGCTGCGCGATTTGGTGCGCGAGGCCGGCATCGACGTGCTGCCCGGCAACACGGTGACCAGCACCTCGGGTCGGCTGCGCGTCGACCGCGCCGCGATCCAGGAGCTCGATGCGGCGGCCACCGGGGTGGTCGGCTCGCCGATCTCGCTCGGCGTCGATCTCGTCGCCATGTCCGGCGGCTGGAACCCGACCGTGCATCTGTTCAGCCAGTCGCGCGGCAAATTGCGCTACGACGAGGGCCTCGGCACTTTCGTGCCCGACCACTCGCCCCAGGCGGTGCGCTCGGCCGGTGCCTGCAACGGCGCCGGGCGGCTCGCCGAGGCCTTGACGGAAGGCTTCGCGGCCGGCCGCGCGGCGGCGGCCGATGCCGGGTTCGGCAAGGGCAAGACGCCCAAGACCCCGCCGGTCGAGGAGATCGAGGAAAGCCCCAAGCGGGTGTTGTCGATCCTGCCCGGCGGGCGGCGTACCGGGCGCAGCCGCAAGCGGTTCGTCGATTTCCAGAACGACGTCACCGCGGCGGACGTCCACTTGGCGGCGCGCGAGGGCTACGTCTCGGTCGAGCACCTCAAGCGCTACACCACGACCGGCATGGGCACCGACCAGGGCAAGACGTCGAACCTCAACGCGCTGGCGATCATGGCCGACATTCGCGAGGCGGCGATCCCCGAAGTCGGCCACACCACCTACCGGCCGCCCTATACGCCGCTCACCTTCGGCGCCGTCGCCGGACGCAACAGCGGCCATCTCTTCGACCCGGTGCGCAAGACGCCGATGCATCCGTGGCATGTCGCCAACGGTGCCGTGTTCGAGGATGTCGGGCAATGGAAGCGGCCGCGCTATTTTCCTCGCGGCAACGAGACCATGGGCGAGGCGGTGCGCCGCGAATGCGCCGAGGCGCGCGAGAGCGTCGGCATTCTCGACGCCGGGACGCTCGGCAAGATCGACATCCAAGGCCCCGACGCCGCCGACTTCCTCAACATGGTCTATACCAACGCCTGGACCAAGCTGGGCGTCAACAGGTGCCGCTACGGGCTGATGCTGAACGAGCACGGCATGGTCTTCGACGACGGCGTGACGACGCGGCTCGGCGACAATCATTTCCACATGACGACGACGACCGGCGGTGCCGCCCGCGTGCTGAGCTGGCTCGAGGAATGGCTGCAGACCGAGTGGCCGGAGATGCGGGTCTATTGCACCTCGGTGACCGAGCAATGGGCGGTGGCGACGATCAGCGGACCCAACAGCCGCGCTCTCCTCGCCGAACTCACCGATCTCGATCTCGTCGCCGAGGCCTTTCCCTTCATGGCGGTGCAGGACGGCACCGTGGCCGGCGTTCCCGCCCGAATCTACCGCATCAGCTTCACCGGCGACCTGTCCTATGAGATCAATGTGCCGGCGCGTTACGGGCTCGGCCTGTGGCAGGCGCTGATGGCGGGCGGCCAGAAATACGGCATCTGCCCCTACGGCACCGAGACCATGCACGTGCTGCGCGCCGAGAAGGGGTTCATCATCGTCGGTCAGGACTCCGACGGCACGGTCACGCCCTACGATCTCGGCATGGACTGGATCGTGTCCAAGACCAAGCCCGATTTCTTCGGCAAGCGTTCGCTGAGCCGGCCCGACACGGCGCGCGAGGGTCGCAAGCAATTGGTCGGCCTGCTGACCGAGAACCCGGATTTCGTGCTGCCCGAGGGCGCCCATCTGGTCGACGAGGTGTTGCCGCAGCCGCCGATGAAGACCATCGGCCACGTGACCTCGAGCTACGACACCCCCAACGTCGGGCGGTCGATCGCCCTCGCTCTGGTCGAGAATGGGCGCGCGCGCATGGGCGAAACCTTGCACGCACCCCTGCTCGGCGGGCGGGTCGAGGCGGTGACCGTGGCCGACCCGGTGTTTTTCGACAAGGAAGGAGAACGCGCCCGTGGCTGACGCGATCCGCGCGACCACCCCGCTGACCGGGCGCGCCGGCACTGCCGGCGGCGGTGTCGCCATCCTCGAACGCCCGCTCCTCGGCAAGGTCAATATCCGCGGCGATGGCGGCGACAAGGCCTTCGTCAAGGCGGTCGCGACGGCCACCGGCGTCGATCTGCCAACCGCGCCCAACACCATCGCCGGCGGCGATGGCGCGACAATCTGCTGGCTCGGCCCCGACGAATGGCAGGTGACCACCGATGAAGGCGGCGAAAGTGCGATTGCCGGCGTGTTGGCCGAGGGGCTGGCCGGCCAGCATGCGGCGGTCACCGACGTCTCCGACTATTACACCACGATCCGGGTGACCGGCCCGCGGGCCCGCGACCTGTTGGTCAAGGGCACGCCGCTCGATATTCATCCCAGAGTATTCGCGCCGGGCCAATGCGCCCAGACCCGGCTCGCCCACGCCACAATCATGATCGTCCAGGTCGACGACGCGCCGACCTATGACCTGCAGGTGCGCTGGTCGATGGCTGAATATCTGCTCGACTGGCTCGAGGACGCGGCCAAGGAATATCTCTGAGGCGGTGTTCGGGTCCGATGTAGCGCGGCGGCGAGCTGCGCGGTCGACGGGTCCTCTGATCAAACGACATCTCTAGGGTCCGGCCGCATGCAAGACCTCGTTCTCCTCCCCGGTCTGCTCTGCGACGCCGATCATTCGGCACAATCGAGGTTGGGAATTTTGTCGCCAGAAAAGCTTCCGCGATTTTCACACGGGACCGACGGCGTCAAAACGACGTGACGGTGAGCGAGCGTCTCTACGATTTCTTTTTGGAACTTTGCGCCGGACGACTGTTTCCAGAGTTTTCACTCTTCGATCCAATGGAATGTGCAATTTCATTTCGAAATGCATCTCGTTTCCATTGACTCCAAGACTGTGTTTCTTTGGTCGCAGCTGCCAATTGACGAGCCAAGCTTACTTTTTCACCCATCGTTGTGATCTCCCTTTCAGCTTTTTCGTCTAGTAGGTCGAACCAACCCAAATTCAATCCTTTTGTCATCCAAATACGCCGAAATTGCTGTTTCAGCATCAAGGTATGTTACGAAATTTTCTGATATTATTGGTTTTGATTTTGCAGGGTTCCAGTCTAGGGCATTTCCCTTTTCGTCTTTTCTATCTCTCATAGCAAAAAATTCGCCGTACCGTCGCGGCGAAATCCCCATAAATGGTTCAAAAATCACAGCATCGTCATCAGCCATATCCCCATCCACATTAATGCTCTTATTATAAAGCTCTTTTGCCAAACTCTTTGGATAGGGCTCAATATAGACAACCCTAGCTAATCCCGACGAAATGATGTGGCGGGCACACATATGACACGGAAAAGTAGTGCTATATAGGTGCGCAGATTTGACGGAATTGCCTAACCGAGCTGCCTCCGTTAATGCATACATCTCCGCGTGAACCATCCTGCCAAATTCTAGGATGTTGGCCACGCGTGCATTTTTTAGAGGGGGGCTTTGATCATCAATTCCATCATATAAAGCGAGATTTACAAGCGCTTTGGGCGTTTTTGTCCGGTATCTATCCGAGAGCCACGGTTTTATTTCATTAAATATTTCCGCAATTAGCTCTTCTTTGACACGAGAGCTCGAGTCGTATCCCAATCTAAAGTCTCGGTAGTCCCTTTTTTCGAAATTTGATGTGCCTTCCCAAATCGCGCCCCCGCCTGCCTTAGGCACTTCGTTACAGCCAGTTGCCAGAACTTCACCGCGTTCAGTTAGAATCACTGAACCTACTTGTCGCGAAAGGTCAGCCGACCGCAAGGATGCCGTATGTGCCAAGAACATTCCGTATTCATCGATGTTTGGTGTAATATACGGTTGCCTAAATAATAGAGAAATAAATCGTTTTATTTGTTTTCTTATCTCTTCCTTTAGGCCCATTCTTACAAAAAAATCAGCCGCTGGAAATGTATCTCGGACGTTTTGGCCGAGAGGATTCGCAATTTCTTTTGCATCCTTTTCGACTAAAGATTCGGAGTCGTTCCGAAATTTATGCTTATCACTTGAATGAACAGATTTTGCGATGAGTTTGGAAAGTCGATCGATCCGCTCTTCTCGTGGAGCATATGCCGAGATTACAAAAATGAACGGTCCATAGATCTTACGTAGAATCTTAATTTCATCAGGATGTTTAAGCGAATTAAGTATATACGCCTTCTGCGCTATCGCTTCGTTAGGTTTTCCTGTGAGATTCTCGCGTATTTGCCTGATTTCGCGGACGGTTAGTAAGGAGACCGCGCTACCATCATCCATCCTTTTTCGCAGACTGTTGCCCGCATTCATATGAGCGTCAATTCGCTTGTTTTCTGCGCCGGTCTGTTTAGCTTTTAGCGACCTAAATGCATAGCATTCCGAAATCAATTTGCTTAGACGAATCTCGCTAGGGTTGTAACCCGTGTTACGTAACTCTTCGGTCAGGACCTGAACTATTAGGTTGAGGTCTGTACCGACCGCTCCAACGAGTGCCAAGAAAACTTCCGGTCTATCTGGTAGGAGATTCGGTGCGGCCATACCAATTTACAAATCAACAACTCTTTTGACTCAGCTAGAAATCGAAAACGTCCTGGACCGCCGAACCCAAGGTATTGAATCAAATTTTGAAGCGATTTGAAAGAGATAAATTCTAGTAGATTTAAGACTACCGATGATATTGCTTCAGATCGTAACTTTTGGCATTTGGAACAAGGCAACCCCCATTGCCTTTTAAAAGATAATATTAAGGCAACACAATTTCGTGGCGATGCGCGCCGGCCCAATTTCGATTTTGAGTGAGAGATTCTGAATTCTTTAATGATGCAAGACCTCGTTCTCCTCCCCGGTCTGCTCTGCGACGCCCGTCTCTTCGCCGCGCAGATCGAGGCGCTCAGCGGCAAGGCGCGCTGCGCCGTGCCCGACCTCTCACCCTACCACTCGATTACCGCGATGGCCGATGCGGTGCTCGCCGCGGCCCCGCCCCGCTTCGCCGTGGCCGGTTTCTCCATGGGCGGTTACGTCGCGCTCGAAATCATGAAACAGGGGCCCGGCCGGGTTTCGCGGCTCGCCCTCCTCAGCACGACCACCCATGCCTTGCCCGCGCCGGTCGCGAAGCATCTCGGAGACGCCATAGCGGGGATCCGCGCCGGCGAGTTCGAGGCCTATATCGAGCACGCCTATCCGCTCTACGTCGCGCCCGCGCGCATCGACGATACCGCGCTGCGGGCGACCTTCGTGGCGATGGCCCGCGACCAGGGCGCCGACGCCGCGATCGGTGAGATCACGGCGCTTATGAGCGCTCCCGATCATTCGGACCTGCCGCCGATGATCGCCTGCCCGGCCGCGGTGATCTGCGGCGCCCTCGACCAGCGCACGCCGGTTGCCCTCCACCGCGCGTTCGCCGCCGCCATCCCCGGCGCGACGCTGACGATCGTCGCCGGCGCCGGCCATTTCACCCCGCTCGAAAAGCCCGATCGGGTGAGCGCGGCCTTGGCGTCGTGGCTCGACCGCTGAGCCGGATGCCGGCACCTGCGGCCGCCCCATTGCTGTCCCAATCGCGGTGCACCCTGTCCATTCGACCGATTTCAGGCCGCGGGGGAGCGCGAATGAAGATCGCCCGTCTTTGGCGAAAATGGCCGGTCGCGGCAGGGATCCTCACACTCGCCGTGGCGACCGCAAGCGCCGGTGCCGCCGAGATCCCCATTCCGCCGCGGATGGTCGAGACGCAAGTCGACACCGCCCGCATCCCGGTTGCCGTCGCCGGCCGCATCGATGCCACCGGGACCGGCGCCGCGGTCGAGGCCCGTGTTTTCCTCGATGCCGATTTGCGGCCCGTGCAACAACGGGTGCAGGACTTGCTTCGTGCCCGGCTCGACCGCGACAACCCCTGCGGCGACCGCGTCCGGGTCGAGGCCGCCTCGCTGACGCCGGCGCCGCCGGCGGCGCGGCTGAGCACGACGCTGACCTATGCGCGCGCGCTTTGCATCGGTCAGAACAAGAAGAAAATCCGCACCCGTTTATTCGACGAGACCGGCACCATCGTCGTCGACATCGTGCCCGGTACCCGCGACGGCCGGATCGTGGTTACGGTCAAGGTGGTCTCGGTCACCGCCAAATCGCCGTTGCGCCAGATCCTCAGCAACCCGGGCCTGTTGCAGCCGGTCGCCGACCGCATCGCCGGCGATGCCATTCGCGAGATCGAAGGGCTGGTGCCGGCGCCGATTCGCGACTTCGCTCCGCGCTACACGGCGGCCGTTTTCTATGCCCGGGAGGGAACCGGTCTCGGCATCGCGATCGAAGCCCTTCGCCGCACCAGCGAGGCGGAATTGGCGCGGCTCGCGGCGCTCCTCAACGGCGCCCAGTGACCGCGTTTTATGCCGAAGACCTCGCCTATATCCACGATGTCGGCTATGGCGATTTCGCCGACCGCGCCGCGCCCGGGTTGTTGCGCGCGTTGCGCGATGCCGGTATCGCCGCCGGCCGGGTGGTGGATCTCGGCTGCGGCCCGGGACGCTGGCTGCGGGCGCTCGTCGATTCCGGGTACGAGGCCATCGGGGTCGATCGTTCGCCGGCCTTTATCGAACGCGCGCGGGCGCGGGTTCCCGAGGCCGAGCTCCATGTCGCGTCGATCGATGACTTCGACTTACCGCCCTGCGATGCCGTTACCGCGCTCGGCGAGGTGTTCTGCTACGCCGCCGGCGACGGCGCCGTGGCGCCGCCGCTCGACCTCCTCTTCGGCACCATCCATGGGGCATTGAAACCGGGCGGGCTGCTCCTGTTCGATGTCATCGTGGCCGAGCACGGTGAGCCGCTCGGCGGGCGACACTGGCGCGCCGGGGACGATTGGGCGGTTCTGGTCGCGGTCGCGGAAGACGCCGCGCGGCGGCGATTGACCCGCGACATCGTTGCCTTTCGCGAGGTCGACGGCGGCTACCGCCGTTCCGAGGAGCGCCACGTGCAAGTCATCTACAAAGCGGCGGCGGTCGAAGCCGGTCTCGGCGAACTCGGGTTCGCGGTCTCGAGCGCACCGTCCTACGGCGCCGCCATCCTGCCGCCGCGCCGGCTGGCGTTCACCGCGCGGAAGCGATCCGGCTGATATTCGCCTCGCGTCATTTAGGTGGCGCGGCGATTCGCCGTCACCGCCACCGCGCGACGGCGTCTATTCGGGTGCGTCGCCCAAACGCCAGCAGGGATCGCGATGGGTCTGTTCATGCCGGGCGACCCGGTCGAGCGCGTCGTCGCTCAGATGCATCGAGGGCGGAATACACGGCAGGACAACATAGAAGACGTTCTCGGCCTCTTCCGCGATCCTGATTTCGACCCCTTCGGGGATGTCATGGCCCGGCATTGCAGACTTCAGTGCCTCGCCATAGACGCCGCGTGGATCGGCGACGAGGCGACGGCGAAAGTCCGGGTCCTTACGGGCCCGCGCGACCAGTTGCGCATCGAAGCGGCTCCTCTGAAATCGGTTCTCGGTCATTGTTTTCCCTTTGGTTCGACGGGCGCTCGCTACCGGCACCGCGGCGTCCGACTCCGTCACCGCCGCAGCGGGATCACGCTCTCGGCCGGGGCAAAGGTGATGTCGTGGCTGGCATCCTTGAAATCGTCGAACGACAGCCGCCACGTGACACCCGGCCAGCGGTATTCGGCCAGTCCCCGGCGCGGGTAATAGACCGCCGTATAGATGGTGCCATAGCCCTGGGCATAGGCGCGGGTATAGAGCGGCGGCCGGAGAAAGGCGTCGGCCAGCCGGGGCGCGGTCATCGCCGGGTCGGAGAGGCGGAAGGAGAGGAAATTCTCCCGTTCCAGCGTCGCCGTGGCGCGGGCATGGTTGTGCCACTCGACCTCGCCCTGGTGGTTGGTGGCGATCGGGATCTGGCGCACCACGGCCGGCCGGTCGGGCGACAGAAAGGCGGTGACGAATTTGCCGCCGCGGTCGACAACGGTCACGTTGTGGGCCATGAACGATGGCACCCGCGCCAACACCTCGGCCGCCTCGGCGGTTGTCTCGCAGAACTCGAGCAGGTAGCGGACGATGATCGGCACGCCGAAACCGTCGCCCCGCACGCGGCGCCCGCCGAAAGTCAGGCTCACCGCCAGACCGGCCTCGTTGACCCCGTCGAGGGCGCCGATCAGCGAATCGACCATGGCGATCGCGCGCATGCCGTTCCACGACGAATGCAGGATCACACCGTCGGTCGCGCCCGGCGCATAATCGTAGTTGCGGATCAGCACCGGCTCGTCTCCCGGCCACACGACCTGGGAACAGCCGGCGATGTAGCCGGGCGGGTTGTAAAGCGAGAGGAACCGCGCGACCAGGTCCTGGCCGCCGGCGAGTTCGACCAGCCGGTCGTAGGTCGGCGTCAGCCGCGGCATGTGCCGTTCGATCTGGTCGCGGCTTTCGACATAGGTCGCCCGCTGCTCGATGCCCTCGGCCAGGAACCATTCCCGATAGGCCGGCCACAGCCGGTCGAACAGGGCGCGCCATTTCGGCCCGGGCAGATCCTCGTCGATCGACTGAAAGGTGAAGTCCATGCACGCACCGGTTCTAGAGAATCTTGAATGCGCCGGGTTCGAGCCGCGGGGTCAGCGACTTGCCGGCGAACTTATCGCGGAATCCCTTGATCCACTTGCGCGCCCGGTCGTTGAGGCGGAAATTCTTGGTCATCAGCCGGCCACGCGTGATCAGGATACCGAGATCGGCGCCTTCGTAGCGGTAGTCGCCGACGTCGGAAATGCGCAGGAAGAAGGCCTCGTTCTCGCTCGCCACCGCGCGCCGGTGATAGTCGAAGCGTGCAAACTCGACCGAGCCGTCCGGGTTCATGTGGTAGATGCCCGATTGCGGCGCGGCGGTCAGGATGTCGACCGAATCATCGGTGTGCTTGATCACCGCCTGGCTCCAGCTGTCGATGTTTTCGGCGTCGGCCCAGCGCCCGTTGACCGCATCGATGTCGAGCTCGAAATCGATGCCCGAGAATTCCAACAGGTGGAACAGGAACAGCGGCGCGTCGGCGTGGGCGAAGGCGGCGTGATTGGTCATCGAGCTGGCGCCGGTGACCCGCGGGTTGAGCTCGCCAAGCCAGATGTCGCCGGTGTCCTGGTCGATCAGGAAGTCGAGCTCGAAATAGCCGCGATAGCCGGTCTTGCGCAGTTCTTCGCCGAACTTGAAGGTCAGGTCGCGCGCCGTCTGACGGATTTGCGGGGTGAACGCCTCGGCGAAGATTTCGTTGCCGCACCAGCCGCCCTTGTAGGGCGTCAACTCGCGGAACCCAACCAGCTCGGTCATCAGCGGCCCGACGATGGTGCCCTTTTTCGTCGTGCAGGCCTCGATCGCCGACCCACGGCAGCGGATGCGCTTCATGATCTTGACCTCGCCGGCGGTGACGATTTCGTCGGCGTGGCGCTTCCAATCGCCTTCGTTGGAAATGAAGAAGGTGGTGTGGCCCGAATCGCCGTAAGCGGACTGGATGACGAGATCTTCGCCGAGCTTCTTGGCCTTGGCGCGCAGGTCCGCGTAGTCCTCGACTTTGGCCAGGATGTTGGGGACGCTCGGCACGCCGGCCCGGTCGCCGATGCGCACGGTCTCGATCTTGTCGTCGACCCGGTTGCGCAGCTTGGCCTTGGGGAACCACACCTGCATGCCGGCGCGGCGCGCCAACTGCTCGGTCTTCTGGTCGAACATCAGGAACGCCGCCTTCGGGTTGCGCCCCCCGGCCTTGATGTAATCCAACACTTCCTTGTGCTGGAGCATGTAGTTGTTGATGTCCTCGATGCTCTCGAACTCCTGGTGCGGCGCCTCGCTGGGAACGAACGTGTTGGGGTGGCGGCCGTCGTAACAATCCAGGTAGTTGACGTATTTGAAATTGCGGCACCATTCATCCATGCCGAGCAGGTTGAAGTTGGTCGCGCTGATGAAATAGATCGGCGTTTCGTTGCGGTGGAAATAGCGCCGGATATCGGAAATGCCGTTGAGTTTCTTGCGCCGTGACCGCGGCCGGGCAGCGGATTTTGCAGGCTTCTTCGACGTCGATTTCTTGGCCGCCACGTTCATCTCCCTTGTTATTCGGCCCCGCTGGGCGTGCGCGCCCTATTCCGCCGCTTTCGGCGGTGCCGGTTGCAATATTTCGTCGAGCGCTTCCGGACGGAAGACACGGAGACCGAGCTCCGGTCGGTAGCCGTGGATCTCCTTGACGTCGAGCGCCCGCATGAAGGCCAGGATCTCGGCGCTGACCACTTGGCCCGGGACCAGGATCGGGAATCCGGGCGGATAGGGGATGACGAACATCGCCGATACCACCTCGCCGCCGTCGCCGATGATGCGGTCGATGGCGTCGTCCTCGATCGGCATGTAGTCGCAATGTTCATCGTCATAGGCGAGGAAGAATGCCCGCCGAATATCGCCCTCCGGCGTCGCGCCGCCGGGGTCGGGCCGGAAGGCGTCGTGGAAGCGGCTGAAATCGGGCAGCGGCGGCAGGTCTTCGGTCAACGATCGCACCCGCCGCCGGTGGACCCGCTGCTCGGCCGCGCTGGCGTCGCCGAGCTGCTCGTCGAGATCGTTGGCGATATTGACCAGGACCTCGATGAGGTAGGCGACCGAGCTTCGCGTGGTGCCGATGTTGGTCATGAACAGCACGGTATTGCGCGACGTCTTGTTGATCTGGATGCCGTGCTTGTCCATCAGGTAGCGGTTCTTGAAGGTATCGCCGTCGACCCCGACATCGCCGACGAACAGGGTCAGGCGGGTCGCGTCGAGGGCGAACTCGTCGTTGGCCCAGGCTTCCCAAATGCGCGACCAGCCGTCTTCGGGATCGTAGTATTTGGTGATCCCCGACCCGCGATACTGTTCCGGGATCATGTTTTCGACGGTGAGGACCCGGAAATACTTGCGCAGCAGCGGATGGCTCATCACCTTCTGCCGCAGCACCATCGCCATCTCGACCTGTTTCTGGACCAGCTCGAAACCCTCGAGCTCGACCTGGCGGCGGCCGAGATCGAGCGAGGCGATGATCTGGTAGTTGGGCGATGTCGAGGTGTGGGTCATGTAGGCTTCGTGGAACGAATCCTCGACCTTGGTGCTGAAGTGCTGATCGTAGACATGGATCATCGATCCCTGGCGTAGCGAGGTCAGCGTCTTGTGGGTCGATTGGCAGGCATAGACGCGGACCACGGCCCGGTCGGGGTCGGGCATCAACGCGCGATCGAGCCAAGTCGCGTCGTCGTCGGGGTCGAGGGCATCGTGTTCGCGGCGGAAGTCGTCATAGGCGGCGCGGTATTCGTCGCTCTTCAAGCGTTCGCAGAGCCGCTCGGCGGTCCACATCGCCGTGCGCTGGCGATAGGTCGGGCCGAAGCGGGCGAAGCCGAACCACGCCTCGTCCCACAGGAAGACCAAGTCGCGCTTGATGGCCAGGCATTCCATCATCACCCGTTCGACGTTGTAGACGATGCCGTCGAAGGTGCAATTGGTCAGCAGCAGCATCTTGACGCGGTCGAGCTTTCCCGCGTGCTTGAGGCGCAGCAAAGCGTGCTTGATTTCACGCAGCGGCACCGCGCCGTACATCGAATATTGGTCGAGCGGGTAGGAATCGAGATAGACGACATGGGCGCCCGACAGGACCATGCCGTAATGGTGGGATTTGTGGCAGTCGCGATCGACCAGGACGATGTCGCCGGGCTGCACCAAGCCCTGGACGACGATCTTGTTGCAGGTCGAGGTGCCGTTGGTGGCGAAATAGGTACGCCGGGCGCCGAACGCACGTGCCGCCGATTCCTGCGCCTTCTTGATCGGGCCGTGCGGGTCGAGCAGCGAATCGAGCCCGCCCGAGGTGGCCGACGTTTCGGCGAGGAAGATGTTGAGGCCATAGAACTCGACCATGTCGCGGATCCAATGCGACTTGGTGATCGACTTGCCGCGCGAGATCGGCATGGCGTGGAAGACGCCGGTCGGCTGCCGGCTGTATTCGCGGAGCGCGTTGAAGAACGGGGTCTCCCAGCGCTCGTTGATGCCGCGCAGGATGTTGAGGTGGAGCTCGAAGTAATCCTCTTGATTGTAGAACACCCGGCGGCAGTTCTCGGTCACCCTTCCGGCCACGTCCTCGACCGAACGGTCGGTGACCAGGTAGACGTCGAGTTCGGGCCGCACCTTGCCGATGCATTTGGCCAGCTGCGGTCCGTATTCGTCGGGCGGCAGGTCCGATAGCTTGTCGGCATCGACCCGTGTCAGATAGCGGTGGAGCAGCGCCATGTTGTGCTGCGATTTCAGCGGGAAGCCGTAGCGCGCGACGACCGCCTGGAGGTTGTGGTTGTGGAGCACCGCGATGATCGCATCCTCGAAGCTCGGCACGACTACCGCTTCATAGATGAAGCGGTCCTCGTCGCGCCGCATTTTGCGCAGGCTGTGCCGGACCGCCTGCTCCTGTGCCAGGTTCAGCTTGTCGACGATGAGGACCTCGAAATAGGGCCGCGCATGGACCGATTCCTCGGTCGATTCGGTACTCAGGTTGGTGTCGTCGTCCTCCTCGATTTCGCCGTGCAGCCCAAGCGGGATCGTCTTTTGGCGATAGGCGTTGCTCATCAAGGCGCGCACGATACGCGCGACCACCCGGGCCAGAATCTCGTGCTCGCCGCTGTCGAGAAGCCGGCGCAACTCGCTGAACGCCAGGCGGCCGGGAAAGGCCCAGTAGCCCTCGATCGGGCCGAGCAGTTTCAACAGGTCGATGATCTGCAGCTTGAGTTGATCGGCGCTCGGCGCGCTGTCACCGCGTTCGACGAGCAGCGCCGTCGCCGATTTGAGCCGGCTCCACGAATCGGCGCGGAGCTGGGACGCGTTGTAGTATTCGCTGAGAGCCGGGCCGGTCTGCACAACCGATTGGTCGTCATTTGGCATATCGGTTTTCCGCCGTAGCCGAAGGTTACGTAGCGCTCTAGCCCACTTTCTTGGACGTGCCGTCGATCACTTCGAAGGGTCCCGCCGCGCTCGGTTCGTCGGCATCGGCGGCGGCCTCGTCGGCATGTTCGCCGAGTCCGGCGCGCGTGCCCCGCGCCGGCATGGCGAGGGGCCCCAGTGTGTCGAGGTATTCGAAACCCGGCGCATCGCGCCGGTAGACGGGAAATTCAACCCGCCGATCGCGGAAACTCTTCAGCGGTTGTCCGAGGCTGCGCAAGCCGGTCTCACGCTGGCGGCGGACCTGAGCGAGGTCGATCTCGATCGGGATCAATTCCTCCTGGCCGGCCGCCTGATAGAGCAAGGTGCCGGCCGGGTCGAAGACCGCGGACCGGCCATAGCCGCCGGCGCCGAGGCCGTTGATGTCGAAGACATAACATTGGAACATGGCCGCGGTCGCGCGGGCGATGCAAACCTCGACATCGCGCTCGATAGTGCCGGTGAGAACCGGGTGCAGCAGTACCTCGACGCCCATGGCAGCCAGCGTCCGCGTGGTCTCCGGGAACCAGATATCGTAGCAGATCGAGACTCCGAAACGGCCGACCTTGGGGACGTCGAAGGCGAGGAATTTGGTGCCCGGCGTGACACCCTGTTCGTAGGGTGCGAACGGAAACAGCTTGCGGTGGCGGCCGGCGATGCCGCCGTCGGGCGAGAACACGGTCGAGGTATTGTAGAGCTCATCGCCGGCGTGCTCGAACATCGATCCGGAAACCAGCCAGATGCCGTGGTGGCGCGCCCACGACGCCATCGCCTCTTCGGTTCGCTCGAACGACCCGGCGTGGGCCGGTATCGGGCCAAATGCCGCAAGTTCGCTGAAGACCGCCATCTGCACCCAGGGAAACCGGGCCATGAGAAGGTCGAGCTGCCGTTTCATGTGACTGACATTCTCGTGCGCCGCTGCGACATGCATTTGGATTCCGCCGATGGCAAAAGGCGTCATTCAGGTCCCCTCGAATACCAGTCAAACTGCGGCCCATCATAGGCGAGTTAAGGCGAAAGTCTATTGCCCACGCCGTGCGCGCGGGGACGGCGACGGCACCGGCCGGGCCCCTGCGTCGGCGGCGCCGGGAAGGCGCTCATCGTTCCATGCAATTTGTGCATTGCACTATTGATGAAATTACGTGGGACAAAGACGTCCGGAGTGTTTATGTGCATCGCAACAAAGACGTTACCCGAATTTGACGGAGGGCGAAATGACCTACAAATCGACACCAATCCAGGCCTCGGGCGTACCCCCCTTCGCGGGCGTGGTAACCGTCCCCGGCGAATACTTTATGCCGCTCGTCGATGCGGCGGTGGCTGTGGCCGCTTGGTGCGTCCGCAAGACGGGTGCCCTCGTCCGCCGCTAAACCGACGCGATTTCCGGCCGGTGCCGTCGGCCGATCAAAGAAGCGCCCCCGGGCGTGACACCGGGGGCGCTCTTGTTGTGCGGTCGTTGGGGGGACCGCATGGGGACGCCGGGTAGGCGGTTCAGGTCACCGCCCGTTGTGCGAGATCAGTCGAAACGCCGGTTCCGGTTCGACCAGCGAAATCCCTGATTGCTCCAGGGATTGAAGCCGAATGCCTGGTTTTTGCGCCACTGCTTCTTCTTGAATGCGTGCTTCCTGGCTTTCTTGTTCTTGAAGCCCGACTTGTTCTTTCCGCCCTCGAAACCGAACTGGCCGTGGCGGTTGTTGAAGCCATACTGGCCGTTGCGGTTGTTGGAGCCGAACTGGCCGCGGCGGTTGTTGTAGCCGAACTGGCCGTTGCGGTTGTTGAAGCCGAATTCCTGGCCGCGGCGGACGAAGCCGTAGGGCTGGCCGTTCCACGGATTGAGGAAGCGGCCGTTGGGCGTCGCATGCTGGAATGGCGCGCCGTTGGGATGGGTCCAATTCAGCCTGTGGTCGGGGATCTGGCCACGCTGGACGGTGACGCCGTTGTTGGGCCATTGGCGCGTTTGACCACCGAACGGCGCGTTCGAGCGGAAATCCTGGCGAAAACCGTCGCGCTCGCTGTCGGCGTTGGCCGGCCCGGCGCCGGCCAAGGCCGTCGCGCCGAGCGCCGCCATGGCGATCATGAGTGTCGCGATTCGTCGCATGATACGTGCTCCCGTGGTTGGGGGACGATGTCTTGGGCCAGGGAGTAGCAGCGCCCACCTGAACGGCGGATGAACGGTTTGGATCCGCGGCTGCCGAATGCCGGCCACCGCCCGCCGGAAATAATGCAAGTCCTTGTGCAGTCAGTCTTTCGGCGCCCGCAGCGCCTCGATTTCCGTCTCCAGATCGGCGATGCGCTGCTGCAACTTCTGCACCGCGCCGGCGATCTCGGGCTCGGTAAAGCGCCGGGTGATGTGCTGCGGGCAATTGACATCCCAGGCTTCGATCGCGAACACCAGGGCGCGCTCGGGACGGCCACCGTAATCGGGGTCGCCGAGACTTTCGAGCAGGGCGGGATCGTCGTCGACCCGACCGCGGGCCCAGATCTTGACCCGCTGCTGGTTGGCGTAGTCCATCAGGAACAGGAACACCTGGCCGTTCTCGGCCAGGTTGCCGATGGTGATGTATTGGCGATTTCCGCTGAAATCGGCGATCGCCAGGGTTCGGTCGTCGACCACGCGGAGGAAACCCTTGGGCCCGCCGCGGTGCTGGATGTAAGGCTGGCCTTCGGCGTTGCAGGTCGCGAGATAGAACGAGTCGCGCGCGGCGATGAAGGCCGCGAGATCGGCGCTCACCGTCTGCGGCCAATCACGACGCACGGCCACCTTGCGGTAGCCCGCGCGAGAGCCATGCCGCTCCTGTTCCGCCTTGACCGCGGCCGTGAACGCGATATCGCTGATGAATTCTCGTGCCATGGCGGCGCGCTCCCTTTTCCGGGACGGGCGCCGGCGGCCCAAGACGACCGGCCAGCGCCCGATTTATTCACTCCGCAGCCGCCTGAGGCCGGCTCGCGACATAGGGGAAATCTACTTCGGTGCCGGCGACATGGTTGAAATAATTGGTGAAGATGTTGACCGCGGTAACCAACACCACCTCCACCAGTTCGCCGTCGCTGGAGGCACCGGCCAGATTGGCGACGAGTTCTGCGTTGTCGAGGCCGGCGCCCTGCCCCGCCGCGGTATGAGCGGAGGCGCAATAATCGCACCCGTTGATGCCGGCGACGGTAAGCGCGATCGATTCGCGGTGGGCCGCCGTCAGGGTGGTGTTCTTGAGCGACCGGCCGAGGCCCAGATAGGCCTCGAGCACCGCCGGCGAGTGGGCGAATGTGCGGAATAGATTGGGCGTGAAGCCGAGGGTCGCGGCGACGCCGTCGAGCGATCGCTGGACATTCGGTCGGGCATTCTCGGCGGTAACGGGTCCGATACGGGGCATGGAATCCTCCTGATCGGTGAATTGTTGCAAGGCGCGAGACGACGGCCACGGCCGCTGAGCCGCAATGTTATAGGATATATAGACAGGTCGTTCTGTTTTCAAGACCGGCGTGTCCTTACTCAGAACATAAGAATCCTAGATATCCGGGCACGGTCAGCGCAAATATCTGCTTTTCACGAAAAACTGAACATGCTATAAAACAGAATAGTTCGTCTAAGGAGGCCCAATGTCGCTGTCCAAACGAGACCAGTTGGTCGCGGCCGCCACCCGGCTGTTCTGCCGCGAGGGGTTCCACGCCACCGGGGTCGATCGCATCCTCGAGGAGGCCGGGGTCGCCAAGATGACCCTCTACAATCATTTCCGCAGCAAGGACGACCTGATCCTCGAGGTTTTGTCCGCCCGCAGCGCGGCCTTTCGCGACTGGGCCTTCGCCGAAGTCGCGCGCCGGGCGGACGCGCCGCGGGACCGTTTGCTTGCCTTTTTCGATGTCCTCGATGAGTGGTTTCATCACGGCGATTTTCGCGGCTGCGCTTTTGTCAATGCGGCTGCCGAATACGGCGATCCGAATTCGCCGCCCCATCGTGCCGCCGCCGAGCACAAGCATGCCGTCGGCGCCTACCTCCGCGATCTCGCCGCCGCCGCCGGCGCCGCCGACCCGGCGCGGCTCGCCGAAGAGCTGATGCTGTTGGTCGAAGGCGCCATCAGCCTGGCCCATGTCGCCGGCCGCAAGAGCGCTGCCCGCCGCGCCAAGGCGGTGGCCCGTATCGTCATCGACGAGGCGCTGGCGAAGCAGGCCGCCTAGCGCTCACTATTGGGCCCGGGGCATGCCCTGGCGGCCGGCACGGAACCTATTCAATCCAATGCGAGAAGGCGTTAGGGTGCGGCCCTTCACACCTCGGTCCGGCCGCGCCTAGACGGTTTTGGAGCGCGCATGGGTCTCCGCGATACTTTCCTCGCCATCCTCGTCGCCACTCTCTGGGGTCTTGGCTTCACCCTCGCCAAGGCGGGGCTCGATCAGTTTCCGCCGATCCTGATGATGGCGTTGCGGTTCACCATCACCGCGCTGGTGTTGGTGTGGTTCGTCAAGCCGCCATGGCGGTTGACCGGCTGGATCTTTCTGATCGCGCTGATTTCGGGGGCGCTCCAATACAGCCTCACGTTCAATGGCCTGGCCCGCCTCGACGCCTCGACCGCGGTCCTGGTGGTCCAGCTCGAGGTGCCGTTCGCGGCGCTGCTGGCGACCCTATTCCTCAAGGAGCATTTCGGCTGGCGCCGCTTCGTCGGCCTCGTCCTGGCCTTCGCCGGCGTCGTCATGATCGGCGGCGAGCCAAAGGTGCAAGGCAATTTGATGCCGGTCTTCCTGGTCATGGGCGGCGCCTTCTTCTGGGCCTGCGGCCAGGTCATGGTGCGGGCGATCGGCCAGGTCGGGGGCTTCACGCTGATCGCCTGGGTCGCGGTCTTCGCCACCCCTCAACTTTATGTCGCCTCCTACCTGTTCGAATCGAACCAGATCGAGGTCATCCGCAACGCCAGCCTCGAGGCCTGGGGCGTGGTGCTCTATCTGGCCCTCGTCATGACCGCCCTCGGTTACGGTATATGGTACCACCTGCTGGGCAAGCACCCGGTCAATCTGGTCATGCCGTTCCTGCTGCTGCTGCCGGTCCTGTCGGTCATTTTCAGCATCCTGCTCCTCAACGAAAGCCCGACCTGGCTGATCCTCGGCGGCGGCGTCGTCGTCATTCTCGGCGTGGCGATCATCGAATCCGAACACAGCGCCGCCCGCCGCAGCCGCCGGCGGAAGGCCAAGCGTCTGACCGCGGACGATGCGGCCGCCGCGGCGCGCGCCTATCGCGGCGCATTGGAGACCGGCGCCACCGAGGCGACCGCCCTCGATACCGCGGTCATGGTCTATCGCATCGCCAATATCGAGGTCTCGGAAACCGACGCACGGACCCTCCTTGCCGGGTATCTCGCCGACGGCGCGTCGTCGCGTTAGGCGATTGTCCGGCTCTCGTCGGATCGCTTCGGCGCGGGTCTCGCGGTCATCGCGGGTGGGTGGAAAATCAGGCCGGATGCGCTTCGTGCGGGCGTCGCGGATCGGCGAAGACGCGCCCCGCAGTGTCGAAAAAGTGCCGCACCTCGGCGCCGTCGAGCAGACCCCGTCTTGCCATCTCTCGGTGGCACGCCGCCAGGTTGTAGTGGGGGACCGCCGGATACATGTGATGCTCGACGTGGTAATTGACGTCGTGCGGGAACAGCAGCCAGCGCAGCCAAAACGGCCCCAAATTGGTTCGTGCCGCGGTCAGGGGCGACGATAGGTCGGTGACCGCGCCGTGCTCGCAGATCGCGCGAAACCGCAGGATCGGCTGCAACAAGGTCACCAGCGGCACTATCCACAGAATGACGTAGAACCATCCCCAACCGGTGGCGAAGGCGATGATCGGCATGCCGATATGGAAGCCGGCGACGGCCCAGCGGTCGTTGAGCGCCGCCGACCGCAACGCCGGGGCGGTGTCGTCGAGGGGCCGGTTCAGCGCGTCGCGCTGGTCGTTTGGTGCCGGTGCGCCGAAGAAATAGGCATAGGTCTTGTAGGCGGTGAGCCCGACCGTGTCCTTGGCCAGTTTGCGTGCCAGATAGGCCCGGCCCCGGGGGTAGCCGGCGTGAATCGGGATATCCGGATCCTGCGGCTCGTAGAGGTGGTTGTGGTGCAGCCGGTGAACGACGCGATAGGCGCACATCGATATGCCGATCACCGTGCCGCAGGCGCGGCCGACCAGGTCGTTCAGCCATCGCGTTTTGTACAAACGGTAATGGGCGGCGTCGTGGGCGAGTATGAAAAAGGCCTGCTGGCGGGACGCGATCAGCACCATCGCCGGCAGCACCGCCCACCACGTCCAGAAATAGGCGCCAAAGGCGACGAAGACCGCCGTCGCGGCGACGGTCTCGGCGACCGATAGGGTCGCCCGCGCGGGGTCGATGATGGTTAGCCGCTTGACGATATCGGCCGGCAGGCTGCGCCGGCGGAGGTCATCGCGAAACTCCCGTCCGCGATCCGCGCCGCCACCGCCAAGGCTTGCGTTCCCGGCCATGATCGGACTATAGCACGTCGCAATGCTGGCGATCGGCGATACAATCGTGCCGGTTTCCCGGGTTCGCCACCGGGCGGCTAGTGGAAAGAGAGGGGCAGATGAACTTTTGGCAATGGTGGTCGGAACAATCGGCCTTCAACAGAATGGGGCTTAGCGTCGTCGGTGCGGTGATCGTCATCGCCATCATCGCCGTTCTGGCCGGATAGGCCGGCGCCGTCGATTCACGGCGCGGACGGCCGGCCGCTATTCCGCCACCTCTTTGAGTTGGCGCCGCGCCGCGACGGCATCGGCGATGACGCACAGGATCTCGAACATCATCGACGCGCCGACCAGGGCCGTGTTGCCGCTGGGGTCGAAGGGCGGCGCCACCTCGACGACGTCGCCGCCGACGAGGTCGAGGCCCTGCAGGCCACGGATCATCAGCTGCGCCTCCAAGGTCGTGAACCCGCCGACCTCCGGCGTTCCGGTACCGGGGGCATAGACCGGATCGAGGCCGTCGACATCGAAGCTGATATAGGTCGGGCCGTCGCCGACGACGCGCCGTGCCTCGGCGATGACGGCATCCACGCCCATTTTGTAGAATTCCTCGATATAGATGACGCGCATGCCCGAATCGTGGCTGAACTTCCACACGTCGGGGTCGTTGAGCGGTCCGCGGATTCCGATCTGGATGGTTCGTTGGGGATCGAGATAACCTTCCTCGACGGCGCGGCGGAACGGCGCCCCGTGATGAAACTTCGACCCCAGATAATCGTCGCCGGTGTCGCAATGGGCATCGAAGTGGACCATTCCCAGCGGCCGGTCGCGACCGAGGGCGCGGAACACCGGCAGCGTCACCGAATGGTCGCCGCCGGCCGAGATCGGCACCACATTGGCGTCCTGGATGCGGTGATAGAAGGCGGCGATCTCGTCGAGCGCGCCTTCGAGCGTAAACGGCCTTTCGACCCAAGCGTCGCCAACGTCGCGGACGCGGCAAACGTCGAACGGCCGCAGGCCCGTCGCCTGGTTGATCTTGCGTATCAGACTCGATTGGTTGCGAATCTCGCGCGGACCGTGTCGGGCGCCGGTGCGGTTGGTCACGCCGCCGTCGAAAGGAATGCCGATCAGCGCAATGTCGATGTCGTCGAGGTCCTCCGAGTAGGGGCAGCGCATAAAAGTCGGCAGGCCGGTATAGCGTGGCCGGACCTGCGGGTCGTCCCGTTGATCGGCGAGGTCGGACATAGTGGGTACTCCCTGGAAACCAAGCATAAGATAGTCCGCCGTCACGGTCTGGGGAAGTGGTGAGAGGTCGGGGTCGATTGGACGGCGCGATTTCACCCGGGCGCACGTCGTAGGCTTGGGAAATCCGCCACGCCAGCGACGGCTCGATCGTCGCCGAGGCTTGGCAATGGACCTGCTGCGCGAGGTCCGTCCGGGCGCGGCCGGCGCCTATCGTTCGATGTCGTGCCGAACAGCCGAGCCGTTGAGAAACGCCGCCGCGCTGTCGACGACGTCAGGGTCGTCGAGGGTGCCGAGGTGTCCCAGTCCCTGCGTGGTGATCAACCTGGCGCGGGGCGCCGCATCGGCGACGGATGCGCCGTCTCGCCACGGCACCGTCGGGTCGTTGCGGTCGTGAACGACCAGGACGCGCGCCTCGATATCGGCGATCAGGTTATCGAGCGCCAGCCGGTCCCAGGACAGGCCGAGCCGCCGCTCGAGTCGCCGTCGCATCGGTGCGTCGACCGACCCGGGCAGGCCGAGCGCCACGCGCAAGTCGCGCGCATGACCGCCCATGGTTCGGGGCGGGGCGATCAGCACCATGGCGTCGAGGGCGAGGCCGGTCGTGGCGGCAAACGCCAAGGCGGGCGCGGCACAGGCGTGGGCGACGGCACCGTGCAGCGGGCCCACAATGCCGGCGACCGCCAGGATTGCCGCCGCATAGTCGACGAGGTCGGTGGTCGTGCCGTCGGAATCGCCATGCGCCGGGGCGTCGAGCGCGACGACACGGAACCCCGCCGCGACCAGCGGGTCGACAAAAGCCTTGAGCTGGGCCGCATAGCCGTCCCAGCCGTGGAGCAACAGTATAGCCGGTCCGCGGGTTCCCCATTGCCAGGCCTGCAGCCAACCGCCGTTATGGGGCACGCGGAAGCGATGGCCCGCCGCCATGATCGGGTCCGCCTCGGTGAGCACGAAGGGCCGCGTCGGACTGGTCAGGTGGCGTTCCAGCCAGCGGGCGCCGATTCCGGGCAGGACATGGCCCAGCACCAGCGGCGCCGCACGGGTGATCGCATTTCCTCTGGTCGTCATCATGGGTCAGGCCGTTGCTGTCAATGGGGTGGTTGATTTGGCCCTGTCCAACAGAGCCTCGAATGAGCGCCGAGCGCGGGTCTCGGCGTCGGGATCCCGCAACAGCCGGTGGGCGTGATAGCAGCCAAGGATGATGGCATGAAGCTCGTGGGCGAATTGATGGGGATCGAAATCCGGGCGCAGGTCGCCGGTGGCACGGGCGCGGTCAGCGAGGCGCGCGATTCGCTCGTGCCAATTGCGCTGCATGGTGACCAGGACATCGCGGACCGCGCCCTCGCGGTCGTCGAATTCGATCGCCGCGGTCTGGAACACGCAGCCGCCCGGCAGGTCGGAGGCCTTGCCCCAGGCGAGCCAGTTCTCGAACAGCGCGCGGAGACGCGGCAGGCCCGCAGGGGTGCGTCGGAGCGGCACCATGACGTCCCGCGTAAAACGCTCGGCGGCGGCATCGAGGACGGCGATCTGAAGCTTCTCCTTGGAGCCGAAATGGAGGAACAGACCGCTCTTGGACAGACCGGTCTCGGCAGCCAGGCCGCCGATCGTCAGACCATCGAGGCCAACCACGCTGGCCAACCGGAGGGCTCGGTCGAGTATGGCGTGACGGGTTTTTGCGCCTTTGTTCATTTTTAAAGAATAACACGATCGTTCGTATATTGCAATTGAAAAATTTACATTGAAAACGATCGTACGTTTTATTCTGCAGTGACGGGAGATCCCGTTCGCGGCGACCGCAGGGCAACGCGGGCCGGCCGAGCGCTAGGTTTCAGCTGCCGCCGCACCGTGCGACCGCGCCTCGCCGAGGACCCAGTCGAAGAACGCCTGGGCGCTCCTGGTCGGGGCGCCGCCGCGGGGCGTCACCAGGTAGACCGCCAATCCCTTGCTCAAGGCGGCATCGAGCGGCCGCACCAGGGCTCCCGCGCTCAGCAGACCGTCGAGGATGTGGCTGAAACCGAGGGCCAGGCCCTGGCCGTCGAGGGCGGCCTGGATCACGTTGGCGTAACTGTCGAAGCCGAGCACATGGAGTGGGCCGTCGGGTTCGACCTTGGCGTCGCGCAGCCACCATTGCCAATCCTCCACCGCGTGCACCTCGCCGTCGAGGTTCAGCAAGGTATGGCGCGTCAGGTCGGCGGGACGCGCAATCGGCGGTCCGGATGCCAGGTAGTCAGGCGTGCAGACCGGAAAAGATTCGATGTCGAAGAGGCGCGTGCTGATGACGCCCGGCCAGTCGCCGTCGCCATAGCGGAGGCCGACGTCGATGCCTTCGTTCGCCAGATCGAGGGGCGCGTCGGAAACCACCACCCGTATTTCGGTGTTTGGTTGGCGGGCGCGAAATTTGGGCAGCCGCGGGGTCAGCCAGAAAGATGCCAGGGCGATGGTGGCCGAGATCGTGACCCGAGCCGGGCCGCTGGTGCGGCGCACCGCGCCGGTGGCGCGGGCGATTTCCTCGAGGCTGCGCTGGACATCGCCAAGAAAGACCTCGCCGGCCTTGGTCAATTTCAGCGCCCGGTGCAAGCGGACGAAGAGCCGGATACCCAGGTGCCGTTCCAGCGACCGGATTTGACGGCTGACGGCCTCGCGGCTGACGTGCAGTTCCTCCCCGGCGAGGGTGAAACTGAGATGGCGGGCGGCGACTTCGAAGGCGACCAGGCTGTTTAGCGGGGGTAATCGCGCGCGCAGGCTTTGCATGACTAAAATGTTACGCAAGACGCAGCATTTTTCAAGTTTACGGCGCGCCGTCTTTAGGCGATTACTGAACGTTTGGTCCGAAGCGACGCGCCGCAGCGCCGTCTCGCGCGACAACAGGAGGATAGACCGATGCGCTTCAATCTCGTCATTAACATGGAACGTCTCGAACCGGACCATGACATGGGCGAGGTCGCCCGCCATACCACCGAAATGGTGCAGATGGCCGACGACGGCGGGTTCGATATCGCGTGGGCCGCCGAGCATCACGCCATCGAAATGACGATCGCGCCGGGCCCGTTCCAGCTGTTGGCGCATTTGGCCGCCCATACCTCGCGTATCCGCCTCGGCACGGCGGTCGTCGTCGCGCCCTATTGGCACCCGATCAAGCTCGCCGGCGAGGCGGCGATGTTCGATCTGTTGTCGGGCGGACGCCTCGAATTCGGCATCGGCAAGGGCGCCTACCAGCGCGAGTTCGACCGCCTGGCCGGCGGCATGAACCAGAACCAGGGCGTGCCGATGATGCTCGAAATGATTCCCGCGCTGAAGGCGCTGTGGGCCGGCGATTATGAACATGACGGGGAGTATTGGCAGTTCCCGGCCGCGACCTCGGTGCCCAAGCCGGTGCAGAAACCGCACCCGCCGATCTGGGTCGCGGCCCGTGATCCCGGCACCTTCGATGCCGCGGTCAAGGACGGCTACAGCGTCATGACCTGGGCCCTGACGCGGCCGTTTTCCGAGGTCGAGACCTATATGGAACGGTTCGAATCGGCGCTCGCCAAGAGCCCCGGTGTGGCCCGGCCGCGCTTCATGACCATGCGCCACGCCGCGATCTACGGCAACGCGGACGAAAGCGACGTCTACATCGAGGCGCTCCAGCACCAGGGCCGACAGTTCGAGAATTTGTTCCGCAATCTGGCCCCGGTCGTCGACGGCTTCCCCCAAGAGGTGCCGTTCGAGATGCTGCAGAACCAAGGCGAGTACGAGCGCGAGAAGCTGCTCGAAAACCTTATCTTCGGCACCCCCGATCAGGCCATCGCCACGCTCAAGCGTTATGAGGCGCTGGGCGTCGATTATTTCTGCTATTGCGCCAGCTACGGCCTGCCGTTGGCGGAGCAGAAAAAGTCGCTGCGGCTGTTCATCGACGAGGTCATGCCGGCGTTCCAGGAACGCCAGGCGGCGGCGGAGTAGGCGGCGCAGCGAGGGCGCCGCGATGGCCGGACGCCGCCACGGCGGCACGGCCTATGAAGTCACCGGGTCGGGACCGCCGGTCGTGCTGGTCCACGGGCTCGGCATGAACCGCCACATGTGGCAATGGCAGACCTCGGCGCTCGCCGCTCACTTCACGGTCCTCGCCTACGACATTCTCGGCCATGGCGACAGCGCCGATCCCGAGATTCCCTGCCGCATGGAGCAATACGTCGATCAGCTCGCCGCGCTCGCCGACGCGGCGGGAGTGGATCGGTTCGGCCTGGTTGGCTTTTCCCTCGGCGGCCTCATCGTCCAGGCCTTCGCATTGGCCCACCCCAATCGGGTCGCCGCGCTGGCCATTCTGCACGCCGCCCACGGCCGCACGCCCGGCGAGCGCGAGGGCATTCTCGCCCGCGTCGATCTGGCCGCGAAATGCGGCCCCGCCGCGACCGTTGACGCCGCGCTCGAACGCTGGTTCACGCCCGGCTTCGCGGCCGACAACCCCGAGATCCTGGACCGGGTTCGGGGCTGGATCCTGGCCAACGATCCCGCCGTCTATCCGGCGATTTACCGCCTCTTGGCCGACGGCGATTTGCCGTTGGCCACGGCTATCGCCGAAATCCGCTGCCCGACGTTGGTCCTGACCGCGGAGCAGGATGCCGGCAATTCGCCCGATATGACCCGCCGCATGGCGGCCCTCATCCCCGGAGCCCGCGCCGCGGTGTTGCCCGGGCTGCGGCACATGGCCCTGGCCGAAGATCCCGATGCGGTCAATTCCCGCCTTGTGCCGTTCCTCGAGGAAGCGTTGAATCCGGCTCGCGCCGCGGCCGCCGGCTGACCGGCCGGCGGTGGGCGCGGTCGATACGATTCACAGGGAGGAACCGATGGTCGAGAGTAGCGGCGTGACGCTGGCGCTGGTCGAAGAAATCGTTGCCGCCTTCAATCGCAAGGACGTCGATGCGATCCTCGCCTACTTCGCCGACGACGGCGAGTTCTACCTCGCCGCCGGACCGGAGCCCTGGGGCCAGGTCTTCAAGGGCCGGGAGGCGATCGGCGCAGCGCTGCGCGACCGCTTCGCGGCGATTCCGGACCTGCAATGGGTCGATGGACGCAATTGGATCATGGGCGACAAGGCGTTGTCGGAATGGCGGGTCCAGGGCACGCTCGAGAATGGCGAACGGATCGATTGCCTGGGCTGCGATCTGTGGGAATTCCGCGATGGCAAGGTGCTCAAGAAGGACACCTACTACAAGCGGGTCACCGGATAAACGCGGCCGCCGCCTGCCGCTTTGGACAGGCCACGCCTCGTGTGGTGATATATGGGTGGCTCATCGAGCGCCGACCACCATGCGACGACACCGAAGGAAACAAAGATGACCGCGAAACTCGCCGACCCTCCCTCCGCGCGTGCGGCCGCACCGAACGTCGACGCCAAACGGCTACATGGGGTTTGGTGCCCGACCCTGACCCCGGTCGACGCCGACCTCAACCCCGACACCGGGCGTCTCCATGAACACGTCGCCTGGCTGCTCGAGGGCGGCTGTCATGGCGTCGGGCTGTTCGGGACCACCGGGGAGGCGAACTCGTTCTCGGTCGCCGAGCGAAAGGCGGTGCTGGAATCGGTGGTCGCCGCGGGCGTGCCGACCGACCGGTTGATGGTCGGTACCGGGTGTTGTGCCCTCACCGACACCGTCGCGCTGACCCGGCATGCCGCCGAACTCGGCTGCCGCAACGTCCTGATGCTGCCTCCGTTCTATTACAAGGGCGTCAGCGACGAGGCGCTGCACCGCAGCTATGGCGAAGTCATCGACCGGGTCGCCGACCCCGACCTGGTGATCTGCCTCTATCACTTCCCCAAGCTGTCGGGGGTGCCGATCACCCTGGGCCTGATCGAACGATTGGTGGCGTCGTTTCCCGACACCATTGGCGGCGTCAAGGACAGCTCCGGCGATCCCGACTCGCTGGCCGCGTTTCTCGCGGCGTTTCCCGACCTCGCGATCTTTCCCGGCTCCGAGGTGCTGCTTCTCGATGGCCTGAAACAGGGTGGCGCCGGGTGCATCACGGCGACGGCCAACGTGCACGCCGCCGCCGTCCGCCGGGTCTACGGTTCCTGGACCGCGTCCGACGGCGAGACCGAGGATCGCCAGGCTTATGCAACCGCGATCCGCGAGACCATCCAGACCCAGCCCATGATTCCGATGCTGAAGAACCTCGTCGCCGGGGCCCGCGGCGACGCCGACTGGCTCCGCGTCCGCCCACCGATGATCGAGCTCGGCGATGCCGCGCGCGCCGATGTCGAGCGAAAGCTGGACGATTTGGGGTTCGTGTTCGGCGGCTGAACGCTGCGGCCGGCGGCGCCGCTGGGGTTCCGGCGGCGCGAGCGCCAAGAGCGATTTCTCAGCGCCCCTCTAGCGCAACGCGCGGGCGAAGGCGCGGATGTCGTCGAGCAGAAACTCCGGCGCCTCGAGCGCCGCGAAGTGGCCACCCCGCGGCATCTCGGTCCAGCGCCGGACGTTGTACATGCGTTCGACATAGGCGCGCGGCGGCCATGGCAGGAGTTCTTCCGGGAACAGGGCGCAGGCCGTCGGCACCTCGACCCGCTTGCCCTCACGCGACAGCGTACGGCCGCCCTCCTCGCGCCGCCCGTAGTAAATCCAGGACGCCGTGTTGAAGGTCCGGGTGACGATGTAGACCATGATGTTGGTGAGCATCATGTCCTTGCTGTGAACGCTCTCGACGTCATCGCCCTCGATGTCGGACCATCCGTGGAACTTCTCGACGATCCAGGCGGCGACGCCGACCGGGCTGTCCATCATGGCGTAGCTCAAGGTTTGCGGCCTGGTCGCCTGCTGGGTGCGGTAGCCGTTCTGCATCACCTGCCCGCGCTCGAAGCGTTCGGCCCAGGCTTCCTCCTCCGGGTTCCGCGGGCCGTCCGGGTTTTGCATGGTCATGAAGTTGAGGTGGATCGCCTTGCACGCCGGCGCGTGTTCGAAGCCGAGCCAACTCGAGATCGCGGCCCCCCAGTCGCCGCCCTGGGCCAGATACCCGTCATACCCCAGCACATCGGTCATCAGGGTCGCGAATACGTCGGCCACTTTGCGCGGACCGTAGGGGCGCGGCGGCCGGCCGGAGAAGCCGAATCCCGGCAGTGACGGGGCGACGACATCGAAGGTGTCTTCGGCATGGCCGCCGAATCGTTCCGGGTGGGCCAACGGCTCGATGAAATCGAGGAACTCGACGATCGAGCCCGGCCAGCCGTGGCTGATGATCAGCGGCAGGGGTGCCGGGCCGCTGCCCTTCTCGTGGATGAAATGGAGGTCGATGCCGTCGACATTGGCCTTGAAATGGGGGAAACGATTGATCGCGGCCTCGTGTTTCCGCCAGTCGTAGTCCTCGACCCAATAGGCGCAGAGCTCTTTCATGTAGTCGAGGTTGGTGCCGTAGTCCCAGCCGTCGTCGTCGGGCATTTCGTGCCAGGGATAGGCGGCGACCCGGGCGCGGATGGCCGCGAGGGTCTCGTCGGGGACGTCGATGTGGAAGGGACGGACCGATGTCATGCCGGGTCTCCACAGCTGACTTTTGTTTCTCCTTCGGGTCCGCCATGGTGAGGCCCGGCGCGCAACTTGTATAGGCTGCCGTCGACCGTGGAGTTGGGAGATCGCGCCGCAAGACCACATCGGTCCTTGGTTTTGTGCCGACCCTGCGACGCGCCGCCCGGTCGAGACCTCGCGCTTCAAAACCTTCGTCGGGATTCGGGGGGAAACCAGGAACGCGTGATTTGGAATACTGGAGCGGCTTCAATGAACTCCGAGTCAATTCTGTTTCGCATCCGGCGTGCCGATCCACAAGGAAGCAAGTGCGGCGCGACGCCTGGGCATCGGGCAAGCTTGCCGACGCCTTGGGCGGCCGCCGGATGGAACCCTTAAGGGACGGGCGGTTTTGACCGCCGGGGGCGTCGCTCGTCGCTCGATATGCGCCGGCATGCCATCGCTCCTCGCTCCTGCCCGGTGGCCAAAACCGCTCCGTCAGAATGGCTCCGAGTTCATTGAAGCCGCTCTAGCTCCTCGGCCATTCGTTCTCGCATGACGAATTTCTGAATCTTGCCTGTCACCGTCATAGGGAAATCGTCCACGAACCGGATGTGGCGCGGCACCTTGTAGTGCGCGATCTGCCCCGTGCAGAAGGCCTTCACATCTTCCTCGGTCAGGGTTTCGCCTGATCGCACTTGGATCCAGGCGCACAGCTCCTCGCCGTAACGCTCGTCCGGAACGCCGAACACCTGCACGTCCTGCACGGCCGGATGCCGGTACAAAAACTCCTCGATCTCGCGCGGATAGATGTTCTCGCCGCCGCGGATCACCATGTCCTTGATGCGCCCCACGATCTTGCAGTAGCCGTCCTCGTCCATGGTCGCGAGATCGCCTGTGTGCATCCAGCCGTTGGCGTCGATGGCCTCGGCCGTTTTCTCTGCATCGTCCCAGTAGCCGAGCATCACCGAATACCCGCGCGTGCAGAACTCTCCCGTCTCCCCGCGCGGTACGATCCGCCCTTCGGGGTCGATGATCTTGATCTCCACGTGCGGATGGACTCGGCCCACCGTACCCGTCTGCTTTTCGAGCGAGTCGCCGATCAGCGTTTGCGTGCTGACCGGACTCGTCTCGGTCATGCCGTAGCCAATGGTCATCTCCGAAAGATGCATGTCCTCAACGCAACGGCGCATTATCTCTATCGGGCATGGTGCACCCGCCATCATTCCGGTCCGGAGGCTCGACAGTTCGAACGAAGGGAACTCCGGATGGTCGAGTTCCGCGATGAACATCGTCGGCACACCGTAAAGCGCGGTGCATTTTTCGTCAGACACGGTCTTCAGCGTCACCAGCGGATCGAACCCCTCGCCCGGCAGCACCATGGCTGAACCGTGTGTGATGCACGCGAGGTTACCGATCACCATGCCGAAGCAATGATAGAGCGGCACGGGAATGCACACCCTGTCCTCCGGACCGAAGTGCATAGCCTCGCCGAGGAAATAGCCATTGTTGAGGATGTTGTGGTGCGTCAGCGTTGCGCCCTTAGGTAGTCCCGTGGTGCCGGAGGTGAACTGGATATTGATTGGATCGTCGAATTGCATCGTGCCCTTGAGCTCGGCAAGCCGCGCCCGCTCCGCCTCCCTGCCCATGCTATAGACCGTCTCGAAGCCGAACGTGCCCGCAACAGGAGCGCCCCCGATCTGGATCACGGTTCGAAGCTCCGGCAACTTGTCAGCCTTCAGTTGGCCGGGATCCGATGACGCCAGTTCCGGTACCAGAGCATTGATCATGCCCACGTAATCGCTGCTCCTAAAGCTCTCTGTCGTGATCAGCGCCCGGCAACCCACCATGTTAAGCGCGTATTCCAGCTCCGCCAGCCGGTAAGCTGGATTGATGTTTACCAGTATGAGCCCCGCCTTTGCGGTCGCGAATTGCGTAACCACCCACTCCGCATTATTGGGCGACCAGATGCCGATACGGTCGCTGGGCCTGAGCCCCAGCGCCAGAAGTCCAGCCGCGAAGGCATCGACCTTTGCCCCGAGCTCCTGGTAGGTCCAATGGATGCTCTGCTGGGAGACAATGAGGCCGGGCCGGACGCCCCAGCGCTCCACCGTGCGGTCGAAGCGGACACCGATAGTCTCGCCGATGAGCGGTGTCGCGCTGGCGCCATGCGCATAGCTGGGAGCCTTAGTCGCCATCTCCCGTCCCTCCGCTGCTGGTGTTCGGCTTGTTCTTTTTTGGAATTATGCCATCCACCAACACCCCAGTCGAGAAGCAGGCAATCGGGGCATGGCGGAGAGTGGCGAAGACCCCCGGCACCTCATTGACCGTCCGCACCGCCCGGCGCAGCTTCCAGCGCGTCGGCACTTCGGCCTCTTGCGGCCCGTATCTTTATCGCGACCGAATTCGGGTCGAGTGAATTTTCAGTCCGATCAAGCACTGTCGCCGCATCGCAACAAGGTTCGACGAGCTGACAGCGAACGTCCTCGCCTTCATCAAGCTTGCCATTTTCGGGCTGTGGCTGCGCGTTCACGAGCCCACGTCCTAGTCTCAGTGCAAGACAACGCGGCAGAGGTCAGGCTCGCTCCTGAACCACCTGGCGGAGCGTCTTGCCGAACCACATTGCGTGTTGGCGGATGACGCGCCCGCGCTCCGGCTCGACGATGTTGTGCTTGTCGAGGATCTTTTTCAGATCCGCGATCTGCTGATCCGGATTCCTCAGGGTCAGCCGATCGCCGTCATGGTCCCGGTAATTGTAGAGTTTCTTCTCGACCATCGACACCGAGGCGCCGATCTCCAGAAGGCTCCAGATAAGATCCAGATCATCGGGGCCGGTCTGCCCGACCGTCTCGTCGACTCCGCCCACTGCCTCCAGGCACGCTTTCCTGAACAGGTAGAAAAACGAGAGATAGTCCGCCTTGTCCATCAGTGTTGGCAGAGTCTCATACCACTCCGCCGTGTGAAGTTTGCGAAGATCGAGCTTGGTCAAGCCGTCCGGCGCGTAGAACTGGATGTCGGTCGATACGATGTCGGCATCGCGGTCAATGCAGTCCTCTACCGTCGTCGGTTCCAACCAGTCGTCGGAAAGCAGGAAGCCGATCCGGTCCGCAGTCGCATGCTTGATCCCGGTATTGAACGCGGCGGCAAAATTGGCGCGTTCCTCGATCATGACCTTTAACGAGGGTGCGTCTTGCTGCAGCTTTCGCAACGCGTTTAGGTTGCGCTCGGGCGTGTCGGCCGCGTGGACGACGATGACCTCGCAGGCGATGGTTTGGTCGAGGGCCGAACGCACACATCGGTCAAGATAAGTGTCGTCCTGTACGCGAAGCGGGATGATGATCGTTGCCGGCGGCGGCTCGGTTCTATTGGACATTCGGAATTGATCCCCGTTCCTGAACCACCTCGAGCAGTGTCCGGCCGTACCACCGGGCGTGGTGGCGGACGATTCGCTCGCGTTCCGGTTCGACAATACTGTGCTTGTCGAGGATCTTCTTCAGGTCGGCGATCTGAAGATCCCTATCGCGGAGCGTGAGCCTTTCTCCGTCGTGGTCGCGGCAGTTGTAGAGCTTCTTCTCCACAACCGATACCGTGGCACCGTGTTCGAGCAGGCTCCAAATCAGGTCGAGATCGTCGGGGCCGGTCAGCCCGGCCGTTTCGTCGACGCCACCCACCGCCTTCAGACAGGGCTTCTTGAACAGGTAGAAATAGGAAAGAAAGCTGGCCTTGGCCAACAGCGTGGTCAGGCTCGCATATTTTTCCGCCGTATGCGGTGGGCGAAGTTCTAGCTTGGTCGAGCCGTCCGCGGCATAGAACTCGATGTCCGTCGATACGATGTCCGCGTCGCGGCGGATACATTCTTCAACGGCGGTCGGATCCAACCAATCGTCGGAAAGAAGAAACCCGATGCGGTCGGCGGCGGCAGTCTTGATCCCCGTATTGAAAGCGTCGGCGAAACTATCGCGTTCCCGAACGATGATCCTTAGTGCCGGCGCATCGTCCTGGATCCTTTGCAGCGTGGCCAGGTTCCGCTCCGGCGTATTCGCCGCTACGACGACGATCACTTCCGAGGTGATGGTCTGGGCGAGCGCCGAACGAACGCAATGCCCGAGATACACATCGCTTTGCCGGCGAAGCGGAATAATGATTGTGGCTCGCGGCGGTCCCGTTCTTTCGGACATTGGAATTCAATCCCTGTTGCGCCTGGATACTTCGCGCGATCCAAACTCCGCACGGCCCAAGTCACGGCGCGGATAGCAAACCGATCCGGCTGCGCCCTCGGATATCAATGCTGGGCCAGGAAGGCAATGGCGTTAGGGCCACGCTCGACGCCATGGTTGAATATCGCTCGAAATTTTAGTCGCTTCCGCCTAGCCATTGGAACGGCTCGATGATATCAGATGCGGTGGAGGACACGGACGGGGCGGGGACCCATTGGTCACACTAAAGATTCTATACGACGTCGAGGGCTGGGCCTATTACAACAACGCGGTCGCCCTGCAGAAATATGCGCCGCCCGATTTCGAGGTGTCGTTGGCGGCCTACCTTCACGATTCCGACCTCAAAGAGGCGTTGGGAGACGCGCCGCCCGACATTTTGGTGCTCTGCCGTTTTCAGTCGATCCGCAAGGTGCGGGATGAACTGCAGCGGCTGAACTGGCCGACCAAGCTGGTATCGATCTGGAACAACGGCTGGCCGGAGCGGTCCAATATCTTGGCGGACGTGCTGGACAAATCGGACCTCGTCGTTTTCGCCAATTATGCGACCTGGAACAATGCCGGCCGGCCGGCTCACGGTGTGATGATCCCGATCGGGGTCGATTTGGACATTTTCAACGTTCGCAAGCCGATCGCCGAGAGGCAACCGAAGGTGCTGTGGTGCGGTTCGGAGTTGATGCGCGAACTGAAGGGCTACGACGAATACGCCGTACCGCTTGCCACGAGACTCGAACGCCAGGGCATTTGCACGAATTTCCGTCTCGTCGATTCGTTTAGCGATCGCAACCTGGCGCCGGAGGAGATGGCGGACTGGTACAACACGGGCACGGTGTTCGTGTGCACCAGCCGGACCGAAGGGACGCCGAACGTCGCGCTCGAAGCAGCGGCCAGTGGTTGCGCCCTTGTATCGACCCGGGTCGGCAACATGACGGAACTCATTCGCAACGGTGAGAACGGAATGCTGGTCGATCGTGAAATTGTAACGATTCACGATGCGGTCGAAAAAGCGATCCTACGGCACACACAATTAGCCACGGCAATGCAAACGACCATTGCCAATTGGAGTTGGGAAAAGCGGAGCAAGCAATTCTACAAGGTGGTCCGCCCGCTTGCGCGTTCGGTCGATCGAACGGCACCAATCAAAATCGCCGAAGGGAAGCCGGATTTGTCGGACGAAGTGACCGTGTTCGTGCTGACCGTCGGCGCCCCCAGCTACGAGTCCTGCCTCAGTTTCCTGCGCCGGCAGGACTGCCGGTTTCGGCTCGAGATCATCGACCATGTGGCACCGATTAGCGCTGCAAACCAGCGCATGCACGACCGTTGCAAGACGCCCTACTTCGTGCAGGTCGACGAAGACATGCTGCTCTATCCGCACGCCGTGCGCACGCTCCATAGGACGATCAAGTCACAGCCGCCAAACATCGCTCTCTACTGCGCCTATTTGCACGATGTTCATCTCGGGCGTCCGGTGCAGGGGGTCAAGATCCACCGCCATGACATCGTCCGCAACTACCCCTTCCGTAATGTCGCCGGATGCGATGTCGAGCAGAACCGCCGCTTGCGGGCCGATGGATACAATTATGCCGTTCAGGCACTAGGATCGGGTCGCGACCCCTTCACCAACACCCTGGGACTGCACGGCGTGGCGTGGACCGACGAGACGATCTATCTGCGGTATTTCATACTCGAATCCCGGCGACGCCACGAAAGCGGGTTCGGCGTTTGGCAGAGCGAATTGTTCACCGAACTGGGCGCAAAATTCAGACAGGATCCGAGTCGCCAGAATTTCCTCGCCCTCATGGGTGCTCTGATCGGATGGATGGAACCGGAGTACAGCAATCCGTTCGAGAAGGATTTCCATAAATACGGCGACACACCCGGGTTGCAGGCCGTGCTGCGGATGCTCGACGAGCTCGAGGCGACACCGGGGCGGAGCGATACCGATGACGGTCTGGGCGATATCGACCCGTCGCTTTCGAGCAAGCTGGCCGAGTAAGTGTCGTCGCCGTCGTCCGACATGTTGGAATACCCGACGGTGAGCGTCGTCATCCCGGCATTCAACGCGGCGGGGATTGTCGGCGATTGTATCGACGCCATTCTTGCCCAAGACTACCCGCGGTCGCGGTTCGAAATCATCGTCGTCGACAATGCATCGACCGACGACACGAATGCCGTGCTTCGCTCCTATGGCGGCGATGTAACCGTCGTCGAAGAAGCGCGCCGCGGTGCCGCCGCCGCGCGCAACGCCGGCATGCGGCGCGCGGGCAATCAATTCATCGCCCTGACCGACGCCGACTGCGTGCCCGAACCGTCGTGGCTGCGATGTCTTCTCGAGGCGGCGCATGCCGATCCCGACGTCGAATTCATCGGCGGACCGGTCAGGTCTCTCGGCGCCGACAGCGAAATCGAAAGATTTGGCGAAAAATGCTTCGATCATGAGGCCGCGCTGTCCGACGAACGATTCCCCTATGCCATCACCGGCAATGTCCTTTTTCGAAGGTCCTGTCTTGCCAAGGTCGGATATTTCGACGAGGGCATGCGCTATGGCGAGGACACGGAGTTGAGCTTTCGCGCGCTCTTTCATCACAAGGCAAGGTTCGCCTATGCCCCCGACGCGGTGGTCTACCACCGCAACCCGCGAACCGTCGCCGCGCTGTTTGTCCAGGGCGTCAAGCAGGGCCGGGCGGCGGCCTACCTGCTCGTCCGCTACAGCGCCGATGTCGGCGAGACGCCATTCGGCCGGGCATTCAGGTTGCGGCGCTGGAGGCGTATCGCCGCCGATCTGTGGCGCGGCGCGCGCCTCAGCGTCGTGTCCGACGAGGCCGATCGCCTGGAAAGCCGGCACTGCCTTTACGACGCGACCCACAACATCGGCAAGCAGGTCGGGACCTTCGTTCAGGCGGTGCAAAACCTGGGCAAGACGTTTCCCGACCCTGTAGCCGGGGAGCCCGGCCGTTAGCCCCATGCGGGCCTGCGCCTCTGGAGCGTGCCGCTCCACACCTTGGATTACATGATTGGCGGGATACCTGTCCGGGTCACGAATCCCGTTCGCCGACAAAGCGACGCACGGCATGGCCGATGGTCGAGCCTTGGATGACGACCGAGAAAACGACCACGACGTAGGTCGCGGTCAGGATGGTCTCCTTGATCGCGCCCTCCGGTAGCGACAGCGCCAGGGCGATCGAGATGCCGCCGCGGACGCCGCCCCACACCAGGATCTGGAACGCGCCCGGCGTGAACGGCGCACGACGGGCAAGCACGGCCATCGGCAGCGCCACCGAAGTCGCGCGGGCCACCAGCACGATCGCGATCGCCGCCAGGCCGACGGCGAGATGCCGAAAATCGGTCGCGATCGCCACCACCTCGAGCCCGATCAACAGGAACAGCGCCGAATTGAGGATCTCGTCGACCAGCTCCCAGAACCGGGTCACGTGTTCGCGGGTCAGGTCGCTCATGGCGAAGCGGGCGCCGTGATTGCCGATGAACAGGCCGGCGACGGCCATCGCCACCGGTCCGCTGACGTGCAGGGCATGGGCCAGGGCGTAGCCGCCCATGACCAGGGCGAGCGTGATCATGACCTCCAGATTGTGCTCATCGATCGCCTTCATCGCGCGATAGGCCAGCCAACCGGCGCCGAGACCGAGCGCCACGCCGCCGCCGGCCTCGACGATGAACAACTCGGCCGCGTGGGCGACCGAGAACTCCTCGGCGCCGACCGCCGCGGCGAGCAGGATCGAGAACACGACCACACCGACGCCGTCGTTGAACAGGCTTTCGCCGGCGATCTTGGCTTCGAGCGTGGGCGGGACTTTGACCGATTTCAGCACACTCATGACCGCGACCGGGTCGGTCGGGCTGATCAGCGCGCCGAACACCAGGCACCACAGCAACGGGACCTCGAAACCGGCCACCGCCGCGATCCACTGAAAGAGGAAGGCGACGATCGCCGTCGACAGCAATACGCCGAAGGTGGCCAGCGAAAGAATTGTCCAGCGCCGCTGCATCAGCGCGTCGAGGTCGACATGGAGCGCGCCGGCGAACAGCAGGAACGACAACATGCCGTGCATCAGGGCGTCGTGGAAATCGATCTCGCGCAGGTAGCCGCGCACCGACGCGCCTAGCCCGGCTTGGGGGAACAACGCATCGGCGGCGACGATCGCCAGCGAGGCCAGCGCCCCCATGACCACGAGGCCGATGGTATGGGGGAGGCCGAGGACCCGGTAGTTGAGGTAGCCGAGCGCGGCGGCCAGGACGATCAGGATGGCGGCGGCGTCAAATGGGTTCATGCGGGAATCCACCAGCGGATGGGATCGGCGCGGTCGCGAACCCCCGGCCGGGCATACGGCCGGGAGAACCAACCGCGCGATAGATCATCGAGTGTTGCACGCCGATACGGGCTTGTGAACGCTCTCCCCGGATGACGGGGACGGCACGCGGAGGGGATGCTATCGATCGCGGCCGTCGCCGCCGGCGGTTCTCTTCTTCCGCGATACCGGCGTGCTGGCTGGGCGATTGCGCTCCACCGCAGGCGCACCGCCGGGTTGCCGGGTGCGCGTTCGGGGCGTGCCGGGCGTCGGCCGGTCGCCACCGGCGCCGGGTGCCGTCGTCCGCGCCGGTAGGCGGTGGCGAACCCGCTCGATCCGTTGCGGGACGATGCGCCCGCCGGCCTCGACATCGCCCGACAGGATGACCCGTTCACCGCGCCGCAGATTGCGGCCCGCCGGCGTGGCGGGATCGACCGCGACGCCGCCGAGCCTGAGCCCCGGCCCGACCGTGCCCGGCGCCACGTATCCTTCGATCGATAGCCGCTTCATCCGGCCGTCGAAGGGAACCATCGGCATTCGCCGCAAGCTGTCGACACGCAGGGTATGGCCGGCGCCGTCGCCGGCCACCTGGACGACCTCGCCGACGCGGACATCGGGCGCGCCGCCGTTGGTGAAATCGACCCGCTGCCCGCCGATCGCGACACCACCCGGGCCGCTCGCCGTCACCGGCCCGAGGATGCTTGAAATCCCGCCCCGGTAACGCGGTGCGACCCGACTGGCCGCGATCACGTCGCCGTCGCGCAGGCCGCTGACATCGACATAGGTGCCTTCCGCCAAGCCGTCGAGTACCGGCGCCGCGCCACGGCCGCCGGTCGCGGCAAAGGTCTCGTCGGAGAGCCGCACCCGTTGGCCGAGGACGACCATCTCGCCGGCCGCGCGGTCGATCCGCTCGACCGGGCCAGTGACCGGGTATTGGAGTTCGACGGTCCGCGCCGTCAATGCCCCGTCCCGCGCCACCGCCTCGATGGCGACGACCTGGCCGACGGCGAAGGCCTCCGGGGTCTGGGGGCCGTATACCGAGTGCACCGGGAGGTCGGGCGCATAATCGACGTGAAGCCCGTTGACGACGATGCTGCCGAAGGCGGTGATGGTGCCGACGATACCGGTGCCGCCGATGCCGCCGCTATCGTCGCCGATGCCGGTGCCGCCGATGCCACCCTCGCCGCCCGACTGGGCCGTTTCCGGCGTGCCTCCGAGGCGGCTATCGAGCCATGCGCAGCCGGCGATCGGGGACGCCAAGCCGAACAGGGCGGCCACGGCAAGCGAACGAATGAAGCGGCGATCGGGCATGTTTCTAGCGCCCGTTGTCCTTGCCGGGCGGCGGCGGGTCGCCCGCGTCGCTGTCCTCGGCCTCGTAGAAATAGACGCCGAAGCGCAGGCGCCGGGTGGCGTCGGGTTTCCCCCTGTCGTCGTCGCGGCGGGCCAAGGTTTCGCGGTTGATCGTGCGCAACGCCTCGGTTCCGGCGGCCTCGGCCCGTTCCTCGATGGCGGCGACCGACTCCGCGGTCAGGCCGCCATAGAAAACGGCGCGCTCGAACAGCGGCGAACGCTCGCCGAGCAGGTTGGAGGCGGCGCTCGCCATGTGGTCGTGGAGGTTGCGGCCGAAGAAATAAGCCAGTTCGTCGAAGCCCTCGCGCGGCACGAAGGCCTCGGTGTCGAGGGTCACGTTGTCGGCCGCGTCGACGGTGACGAGGCCGAGGCGCTGCCATTCGTCGAGTAGTGTGCGCGGGCGGACATCCTTGCTCACCGACTCGACCAGGCCGTCGAACGAGGGACCGTCGCCGCGCCGCGGTAGGACGCGGGGCTGTCCCCGCTCGTCGAGATATTCCGCGGTGCCGACCCAGCGGCCGATGACCAGCGTGCTGACGCTCGTCATCGCCGACGGCTCCAGCGCCGGGGCCTGCTCCGCGCGCAGGCGTTTGACATCCTTTCGATGCACGCCGGTGACGACGCTGATGCGGCTCGTCGTCGGCGGTTTGCCGCCGCTTTCCAAATTCGGGTCGGCCTCGGCGACGTCGACATAGGTCCGCTTCAAGAGGGCGCAGAAATTCGGATAGGTGATGCCGTGAGCCAGCAGCACCCGTACCAACGGCCGCATCAGCCGCTGGATGGCGGCGATCAGGGCGGCGGGCGGGGTCGGTTGGTCCATGGCAGTTTCCGGGGCTTCGAAGGCATCAGACTAGCCTAAGTGGGAATCAATCCCACATTTTTTCTTGACGTGGGAAAATATCCCACTTATCTTCCCTCAAATCAAGTGGGAATTATTCCCACGTTTAGATGGAGGAGATCATGAACCGATTGCAGACGATCACGATCTTGGTGGCCGCCGCCCTGATGGCGCCGTGGGCGGCGATGGCCCAAGACACCGGCGACACCACGGATCCCAACGCCCCGCAATGGATCCCGGCGATGAACGCCGACGCCGCGCACCGCCGCTTCTTCCGCGAAAAGCGCGACGACCTTCGGGATTTTCGCCAGGAGCGGCGGGAGGACGTGACCGAATTCCGCGTCGAACGACGGTCCGATGTCCGGGACTTCAGAACGGATGTGCGCGACAACCGGCAGGCGCTCCGTGACGGCGACATCACCCGCGACGAATTTCGCCAACTGACCCGTGACGACCGCCAAGACTTTCGGGTCGACCGGCGCCAGGATACCCGGGATTTCCGGCAGGACCGGCGGGTCGACCGGCGCGACTTCCGGCAGGATTGGCGCCAGGACAACCGGCGCTACAAGCACTACCGCCAGAGCCATCAGCGGATCCAATCGGCGCGCATAAAGAATGCCCGCATCAAGTCGGCCCGCATTTCATCGGCGCGCGCCAATTGACCGCTTCGGCAAGCCCACGGATCCGATAGTCGAGGAGCGCACCCATGGACCGGTTCAACGCACTCGCCGGGTTTGTCGTCTTCTATATGCGCCGCCTCGGCGGGCGCCGGCGGGCGCCGATTCATAGCCAAGCCCGCCAACCGCGCCGAATACCTTCCCGGCCGATCCCCGGTCGTCCGGCACGGACGCCGGCCATGCTCCCTCATGGCCAAGGCCTATCTCTCCAAACGGGCTCCCGTGCCGACCGGGGCGATGTCGCCGCCCGGTGACGTCGTCCGCCAACCGGCTGGGCCGGGCGATGCGGGCGACGGCGGCTACCCCCCTGCCGATAAGCCCGCATCGCCCGCTTCTCGTTGCGACAATCGATTTCTGGTCCATGCCTATCGAAGCGCACCGTCGGCGGCCGGGCGCAGCCGACGGCCGGTCGGCGATCGTGTTCCACGGCGCACCTGCCCGGATGACCGACTTGGCGCGCCGGAGTGGGCCCAGAGCGATGAACCTCGGTATCGTTTCGGCGACGAAACTGTGGATAAATATGTGGATCGTCCGGGTATTATTCGCTCTTTTCGCGAAGCGTTCGTACATTTGACTATTACTTTACAGGGAACCGCGTTTTATTTAGGGTCGGCGTTGAATTCTGGCCGGAAAATCCCCGACGGCGAGGCGTTACAGGCCACGGCCGCGACCCTGCGATCAGCAATGAGCACCGCGACACATCTTTTCCCGGAAATGACCGAGGCCGACAACAGCGAGCCGCGCCACACCACCGGCATCATGCCGTCCCATGTGCTGCGCGAATTGATCCGGGCGCGGGAAATCCTCGCCGTTCCCGATATCGCCGACGACCAGATCCAGCCGGCCAGCCTCGATCTTCGGCTCGGCGCCGTCGCTTACCGCGTGCGCTCCAGTTTCCTGCCCGGCCCCGAGCGCACGGTCGAGCAATGCGTCGCCCAGTTCAGCCTCCACGAAATCGACCTCCGCCAAGGCGCCGTCCTCGAGACCGGCTGCGTCTATGTCGTCCCGTTGCTCGAACATTTGAATCTCGGCCACGCCTTGTCCGGCGTCGCCAATCCGAAGAGCTCGACCGGCCGGATCGACGTCTTCACCCGCCTGATCGCCGACCGGGCGGGCGAATTCGACCGTGTCGCGGCCGGCTATCGGGGCCCGCTCTATGCCGAAATCTCGCCGCTCACCTTCGGCATCGTCGTCCGCCAGGGCGCCCGGCTCAACCAGATGCGGTTGCGCCGCGGCTCGCCGCCGCCGAACGATGCCCGGCTGCGCGCGCTCCACGAGCGGGTCAATTTGGTCGGCGACGCGGCGGACAAGAAGAATATCCGCAAGGGCGCCCTCGACTTCACGGTCGACCTCGCCGGCGACCCGGATAGCGGCCTCGTCGGCTACCGCGCCAAGCGCCACACCGGGCTGATCGACGTCGACCGCATCGCCGCTTACGAGCCGCTCGATTATTGGGATCCGATCTACGCCAACGAGCGGCGCCAGCTGATTCTCGATCCCAACGATTTCTACATTCTGGTGTCCAAGGAAACGGTCAAGGTGCCGCCGGACTATGCCGCCGAGATGGTCGCCTATGACACCCAGGTCGGCGAGTTTCGCGTGCACTACGCCGGCTTCTTCGATCCCGGCTTCGGCTATTCGGAGGACGGCAGTGCCGGCTCCCGCGCGGTGCTCGAGGTGCGCTCCCACAAGGTGCCGTTCATCCTCGAGGACGGCCAGACCGTCGGCCGGCTGGTTTACGAACGGCTGACCGACCCGCCACAGGAATTATATGGCCAGACCGGCTCCAGCTATCAGGGGCAGGGCCTGGCGCTCAGCAAGCACTTCAAACGCGTCTGACGGCAGACGGTCCATCGTCATCCCGGGCGCGGTGCAGCGTAAATCGGTGCGCCGCAAAACCGGGATCCCGCGTCTGCGCCGCGTCACTCAGGTGCCGCGTCGCGCTCGGGATGACGATTCGGGGCTGCCTGTTGCGGCTGTGGTTTCCCGCCGGGCTTGGCCATCTCCTCGACCAGCCAGGCGTGGAAGGCGGCGATCCGCGGGTCGGTCTCGCGGCCTTCCGGACAGACGAAGTAATAGCCGAAGTCGGGACGAAGATTGAGCGCCGGATCGAACGGCGCGACCAGCCTGCCGCTGGCGATGTCGTCGGCGATCAAGAGCCTCTCGCCGAGCGCCACGCCCTGGCCTTCGACGGCGGCGCGCATGGCCAGCTCGGCGATCATGAAGCGCGAGCCGCGGCGGGTATCGATCCCGGCGACCCCGGCCGCCTTCAGCCACATGTCCCAGGTCGGATAAATGCCCTGGAATTCGGCGATGTCGACATGGATCAGATGGTGGTGGCGCAAGTCTTCGGGGCGGCGCAGCGGATGGTCGCCCTCAAGGAGGGTTGGGCTACACACCGGCGTGATGACGTCCTTGCTGAGCAGGACGGTGTAAGTGCCCGGATAGTGGCCGCGGCCGTAGCGGACGGCGGCATCGATGCCGTCGCGGGCGAAATCGACCATGTCGAGGGTGGCGTGGAGGCGGATATCGATGTCGGTATGACGGGCATAGAACCCGTCCAGCCGGGGCACCAGCCATCGTGCCGCCGTCGAGGGCGAGGTGGTGATGGTGAGGATCCCCGAATCGTCTTGCCGCTCCATGGCGGCGGCGCCGTCGGCCAGCAAATCGAAGCCGTCGCGCAGCGCCGGCAGCGCGCGCTGCCCGGCCTCGGTCAGCAACAGCGCCCGCGCCCGGCGCCGAAACAGGGGTTGGCCGACGATCTCCTCCAGTCCCTTGACCTGATGACTGATCGCGCCCGGGGTGACGTTGAGCTCGGCCGCCGCGCGGGTGAAGCTGAGGTGGCGGGCGGCGGCTTCGAAGGCGCGCAGGGCGTTCAGGGGCGGCAGGTGACGGCTCATCTCGGGGCTCCTCTTTGAACGCGCTTTCTATTTATGAGATATTCTCAACTATATGAGGAGAAATCGTCGTTTGTCATCCTAAATTGATAAGCTTATTTAATTGGTTAATACAGATTTGGAGCTTTGAGAAATTTAGGAGGGCTCAAAAATGATGAACATTTTCGCGACCAGCATTGCCCGCGCCGGCGGAATCGAAACCGAAGCCGGCCTGCGCATCGTACCGGCGCCGCGTCCGGTCGCCGACCATACCGCCGTGCTGCTTTCCGGCTTGGCCCGGATGGCCACCTTCGCCGCCTCTCGCCTCGACCGCGGCGCGCGCCAGCTGAAGGCCCGCCGCCGGCCAGCGACGGGGGTTTGCTGATCCGTCTTCGGTTGCCAAGCGGCCGCCGGCACGCCAAGATCGGCGGTCGTTTCAGCAGGATGCGATGCCGCCTCGAAGACCACGACCGATAGAGATTGCCCGCCGCGACGGCGATGGCTGAACCGGCGGGCGGCGACACCCTTCCGGGGACGTCGATCGCCGCCGACTTGGTCCGCGGCGTGTCCCGGTTTCTCGCCGATGCGGGTTACCAGTCGGTGGCCGAATTCACCTTGCGCAATCGCCGCCGCGCCGACGTGTTCGCGCTCAACCGCGACGGCCATGTCATCGTCGTCGAGATCAAGTCGTCGGAGGCCGATTTCCGCGCCGACGGCAAGTGGCCGGAATACTTGCCCTATTGCGACGCCTTCTACTTCGCCGTGCCGCCGGGTTTTCCCGATGTCATCCTGCCCGCCGACCAGGGATTGATCATCGCCGACGCCTATCACGCCGAGATCGTCCGCCCGGCCGCCGAGCAGAAGCTCAACGGCACCCGCCGCCGCCACCTGATTCTCAATTTTGCCTTGGTCGCCGCGGCTCGCCTGCGCGGCGTCGAAGACCCGCGGCCGTAGGCGACGGACCGCGTCGGGATCAGTTGATCGCCGGCACCAGGGTTTGGCCGGTCTGCATCTTGCGCGCGATCTCGTCGTTGGTGGCGCGGACCAGCGCCAGCCGCTCGGTGAAGGCGGGATGCGAATCGAGGAAGCTGCCCTGGGAAGTCGAGATCCCGGCCATCCGCTGCCACATCGTATAGGCGTCGCGCAGGCCGTAGCCGGCGCGCGCCATGATGTACATGCCGACATAGTCGGCCTCGCGCTCGTATTCCTTGCTGTAGGTGAGCGCGCCCAGATTGGCGCCCAGATTGCTGGCATCGACGCCGACCGCGGCGCCGACCACGGTGCCGAGCATGGCGCCGAGCATGGCGTCCTGCTGCTTGGACGAGCGGTGATCGAGCAGGCCGTGGGCGATCTCATGGGACAGCACGGCGGCCAGTTCGCCGTCGTTGTCGACGAAATCGAGCAGGCCGGTGGCGACATAGATGATTTCGCCGTCGGTCGCCGCGTTGACCGTATCCTCGTCGACGATGACGACCGCATAGCCGCCGCTGCGCGGGCAATCGACGACACGGCACATGTCGGGCTGCAGGATCGCCCCCGACAGGCGGGCGACGATGGCTTCGACGTCGCGCTGGCGGAACTGGCCGTCGCGTTGCACCGAATTGGGGATGCCGTCGGTGGCGGCCGAGGTAGCCGCGACATTGGCCGGCTGCCCATAGGTCGGCAGATTAGCCTTGGGACCGGTACAGGCCGCCGCCAACACGGCGAGCCCGATGCTGAGGACTATCTTGCCGTTCATCGTGGGTATTGCTCCTTATCCTGTCCCCCGCTCATGAGACCAGCTTGGCGACCGTGTTGGTCGTGCTGTGGCCGGGCACCAGTTTCGCCAGCACGACGCGGCCGCCGTAGGATTCGACGAAGTCGCCGCCGACGACCTGGTCGCGGGTGTAATCGGCGCCCTTGATCAAGATGTCGGGCTTGATCGCCTCGATCAGCGCCATCGGCGTGTCTTCCTCGAACAGCACCACCTGATCGACATTGGCCAGCGAGGCGAGCACGGCGCCGCGCGCCATCTCGCCCTGAATCGGCCGACCGGCGCCCTTCAGCCGACGCGCCGAGGCGTCGGTGTTGAGGCCGACGATCAACCGGTCGCAGGCACCGCGCGCCTGGGCCAGCAGCGCGATATGTCCGGGGTGCAGCAGGTCGAAGCAGCCGTTGGTGAAGCCGATGCGGTGGCCATCCTCGCGCCACGCCGTGGCTTGGTCGGCGGCTTGGTCGACGGCAACGATCTTGGCCTCGGTCGCGGCCAGGTCCTGGCGCTGCAGCACGTGGCGCAATTCGTCGGCGTAGCTCACCGCGGTGCCCAGTTTGCCGACCACGATGCTGGCCGCCAGATTGGCCAGCCGCGCCGCGTCGGGCAGGGGGATGCCGGCCGCCATCGCCGCGCCGATGGCCGCGATCACGGTGTCGCCGGCGCCGGACACATCGAACACCTCCCGTGCCTGGGCCGGGAAATGGTGGGGTCCGCCCTGATCGATCAGCGACATGCCTTCGACGCCACGGGTCACCAGGACGGCGCCGACCGCGCTCTTCTTCATCAGCTCGCGGGCCGCCGCCTCGATCGCCGCATCGCCCGAGACGTCCATGTTGGTCGCCAGGCCGAGCTCGCGTCGGTTGGGGGTGACCACGTCGGCCCGGGTATAGCGGCCGTAATCGATGCCCTTGGGGTCGATCACCACCGGCCGACCGGCCTTGTTGGCGGTGGCGATCAGGCGCGCCACCACGGCCGGGCGCAGCACGCCCTTGGCGTAGTCGGAGAGGACCAGGGCCCCCGATTTGGACAGCAGACGTTCGGCCCGGGCGCACAGTTGCTCCGCCACCTCGTTGCGCAGCGGCGTCACCGATTCCTCGTCAGCGCGCAGCAATTGCTGGCCGCCGGCGATGAACCGCGTCTTGACCGGGGTTTGGCGCTTGGCGTCGGAGATGACGCGGCCGGAAATATGGGATTCGGCCGACAGCAGCTTGGCGATGCGGCGGCCGGCCACGTCCTCGCCGACCACCGTCACGAAATCTACCTTGGCGCCCAAGCCGACGATATTGCGCGCGACATTGCCGGCGCCGCCGAGCATCACCGTCTCGCGCCCGACGTGAAGGACCGGGATCGGCGCCTCCGGCGAAATGCGCTCGACACCGCCGTAGACGTAGCGGTCGAGCATGGCGTCGCCGACGCAGAGGACGCGGGAATCCCTGATCGATTCGAGCTGCGTTGCGAGCCGCGAGCGCTTGGTCATACCAGGTCGAGCTCCTGTTCCAGGGCGCCGCACAGCATCTGCCCCAAGGTGATGTGCATTTCCTGGATGCGGGCGGTAACACGGCTCGGCACGAGGAGCAACGGTTCGGCCAGGCCCGGCAGGTCGCCGCCGTCGCCGCCGCCGAGCGCCGCCGCCATGAGGCCCATGTCGCGCGCCGCCTGCAGCCCGCTGATCACGTTGGCGCTGCGGCCGGACGTCGAGATCCCGATCGCCACGTCACCGGCCCGCCCCAGTGCCCGGACCTGGCGCGCGAAGATCTGGTCGAAGCCGAGGTCGTTGCCGCCGGCGGTCAGCGCCGAGCTGTCGGTGGTCAGGGCGAGGGCGGCGATCGGCGCGCGGTCGCGGCTGTACCTGACGGTCAGCTCGGTGGCCAGGTGCTGGCAATCGGCGGCGCTGCCGCCATTGCCGAAGAGCAGAATCTTGCCGCCGTCGCGCAGCGATCGGGCGCAGCACGCGACGAGCGCCGCGAACGGCTGCTTGAGCGCCGCCCGCGTCGCGGCCAGCACCTGCCCATGCTCCTCCATTTCACGGTCAAAGAATTCGTCGAGATCCATTGCGTCCGTCACGCCATGGCAGAGAGCCCGTAAGGGAACATGGGGCCGGCGTCTCGTCAATCAACACCACGGCGTTCAGTGGCCTTTGGTCTGCAGGAACCCCCGCTCCGCGCCGTCGAGAACCAGCGCCGTCAGCACCCCCGACGCGAAGGCCCCGGTATCGATGCCGATACGATTGACGCGGACCTCCGGTTCCCACGCTATGGAGTGGCCGTGGACGATGACGTGGCCATGATTGTCATTGGCGTCGAGGAACTCGTCGCGGATCCACATCAGGTCTTCGGCCCGTTGCTCGGCGAGCGGGATTCCGGGCCGAACGCCGGCATGGACAAAAGCGTAATCGCCCTCGACATGGCTGAGCGCGAGGCCGCGCAGGAATTGCTCATGGCGGGCCGGCAGGACTTCCTGGAAATCGTCCTGGGCTGCCGCGAGCGCCGCGCGATCGAGCGCGCCGGCCTCGACGCCGTAGCTTTCGAGCGTGCACGCGCCGCCATTGTAGAACCAGATCGGTCCGACCTCGGCGTCCTGGAGAAAACGCAGCAGGAAGGATTCATGGTTGCCGATCAGGTGCACGACCTCGAACCCGGGCAGGGCGGTGGTCGCCAACGCCTCGACGACGGCACGAGACTCGGGGCCGCGATCGACATAGTCGCCAAGATAGACGACGACCCGGCGCTCGGGGTTTCGCCTCCCGGCGTCGGCCACGATCATCTCCTGCAAGGCGATCAGCAGGTCGTGCCGGCCGTGGATATCGCCGACCGCGTAGACACAGGTGCCGTCGGGCACTGATGCGGGGATTGGTGTCATTTGCGAGACATTCTAATGCGCTGTCCGATCTAATTAAACCATTCTAAAAGAACCCGGTTGGGGTGCCGGACGCCGTGTCGCGGCGGGAAACGGCGGCATCGGTGCCGCCGAATCTATCGTATAAGTTGTATTGCATTTTCGCCAAAAGCGAGCAAAGCTTTACCTCCGGTAAGCTACTTATATACCTCAATTTAATTGGTTCAGGCGCAACCTTTTCCCGGCTTTGGAGGCCGAGGAAAAGGCGATGCCGTACGAAAAACACTCTATCGTTAAGATTGTATTAACTATGGCGGCGTTCCTCCTTGCCGTGGCGCTCAGTGCCGCGGACGCCAAAGCCGCCCCGCAATTGTTCGGCAGCCACGAGATCGCCACCACCAAGATCTCCGGCCACGCGAAATGGACCGGCATCCTCGAACGGGTCGCGCCGGGAGGCGGCAACATCGGCAACTGCTTGCCGACGCGCGACGGCAAGTGCTCGGACGTGAAATGGGACCGCTTCGTCGAATCGCTTCGCGGCCTGGATCGGGCCGACCAGCTGGCCGAGGTCAACGCGTACTTCAACACCGCGCCTTATGTCAGCGACCGGCGGAATTACGGCGTTGGCGACTATTGGGCGACGCCGCGCCAGCTGCTGGCGCGCGGCGGTGATTGCGAGGACTACGCGATCGCGAAATACCTGGCGCTGCGCGCGGCGGGAATGAGCGCCCGGGAAATGCGGATCCTGGTGCTCGACGATCTTGAGAACCACGTCCAGCACGCGATCCTGGTCGTCTATGACGATGAGCGCGCCTGGGCGCTCGACAACCAGATCGCGCGGGTGACCGATACCCGCCGCATTCACTCCTACCGCCCGGTCTATTCGGTCAACGAAGCCGGCTTGTGGCTCCACGCCAACTGAGACGTGGCGGGCGCCGAAGTGACCGAATCTTTGCTGAGAAAACGGCGGCGATTCCACGGCGATTCTCGCCGTTAACCATTTGTTAACCATAATCTCCTAGCATCGAAATCGAGCTTAGAGTCGATCAAAAAAGCCTAAGAGGCGGATGCGGCGTCGTAAATATCTGTTCTGTGGGGTCCTTCCGGCCGTCTCGTTCGGCCTGTTCGCGGCCCTGGCGCCGATCTCCGAGGCATCCGCCGATTCATCGTTCTTCGGTAGCCAAGAGCTCTTTGTACCGGGCTTCCATCGGCACACCAAATGGGCGTCGGCCCTGCGGCGTTTCGCGTCGGCCACCCATCGCGGCACGCCCTGCGCTACGGGCGAGCAAGTGAATTGCGCCGACGATGCGTGGTCGGTCTTTGTCGCCTCGCTCCGTGACCTCGACCGCAAGGCCCAGCTCGGCGTCGTCAATTCCTATTTCAACCGCGCGCGCTATGTTTCCGACGCCAACAATTACGGCCGTAGCGACTACTGGGCATCACCGCGCCAGCTCTTGGCCCGCGGCGGCGACTGCGAGGACTACGCGATCGCGAAGTACTTGACATTGCGCGCCGCCGGCGTCGCCACGCGCGACTTGCGAATCCTCGTGGTCAACGACCTCGAAACCCATCGTCAGCACGCCATCTTGGTCGTCTTCGACGGCACGCGAGTCTGGGCACTCGACAACCAGATCGCGCGGGTCACCGATACCCGCCGCATTCACTCCTACCGTCCGATCTATGCGATCAACGAGACGGGGTGGTGGGTCTATTCGTATCCGCGGTCGCCCAAAAAGGAACCGAAGACAGTGCGCGTTGCCGCGAGCGCCGGGTTCAAATTCAGCGGTTCGACGGTGGCTCGGACTCAATAGCGGGACCGTGGCTGTCGGGGCGGGAGCCGGCGCTCGATCCGTTGTACCGGGGCAATCCATCCGCCACGTCGAACCAGCCAAGGCGCTCGCCATAGAATGTGTGCCGGTCGGGCGTGAAGGTCTCGGGATCATCGAGCGTACCGACGTAGAACTCGATGATCGCATTGCCGCCCCAATCGCCTTCGTAGGACAGAGGCGTGCCGCATTCGGCGCAGAAGGTGCGCTGCACTTCCGGCGACGAGCGATAGACCTTACGCTCGCCCCGGGTGAAGCGCACTTGCTCCTGCCGATACATGACGAACAAGACAACGGGCGCGCCGGTCGTCCCGCGGCATGTCCCGCAGTGGCAATAGGGAACGTATAGTGGTGCCCCCGTGGCTTCGTAGCGCACCGCTCCGCAGTGGCATCCGCCGGTCGCCGGTCCTGAATTTTCGTCCATGTTCCGCGCTACCGTTTAGAGCCGAATTGGCTCGATTCAGACCGCCACGAGTCGGCCCCCATCACCGCCGCGGCGCGTATTTGTTGAGGATGCGCTGCAGGGTGCGGCGGTGCATGTTGAGCCGCCGCGCCGTTTCCGAGACGTTGCGGTCGCACTGTTCGAATACGCGTTGGATATGTTCCCAACGCACGCGGTCGGCCGACATCGGGTTCGCCGGCGGCGGCGGCAGGGCATCCGATTCGGTCAGCAGGGCGGCCTCGACCGCATCGGCGTCGGCCGGCTTGGGCAGGTAGTCGACCGCGCCCGCCTTGACCGCCGCCACCGCGGTCGCGATGTTGCCGTAACCGGTCAACATGATGATCCGGCTGTCGGACCGGGCATCGCGCAGCGCCTTGACGACCTCCAAACCGCTGGCATCGCCGAGATTGAGGTCAACCACCGCGTAGGCCGGCGGCTGGCCGTCGGCGGCGGCGATTCCCTCGGCGGCGTTGGCCGCCAGGGTCACCGCGAAGCCGCGTTTCTCCATCGCCCGGCCGAGGCGTTCGCGCAAAGCGCGGTCGTCGTCGACGATCAGCAAAGTACGGTCGGCGTCGTCGTTCATCGATCGGCGTCTCTTTCCATTCCGAGCGCCATTATCTCCTCTAATACCCGGCGCGACCAGCGTACTTCCACGGTGGCGCCGCCGCCCGGGCGGTTGCCGCACAGGACGATGCCGCCGGTGCGGCCGAGCAGGGTGACGGCGATGAAGATACCGAGCCCCATATGGCCGTCTTCTCCGGCCCGATTGGAAATGTACGGTTCGCCGAACCGTTCGAGGATGGCGCGCGGAAAGCCGGGGCCGTCATCGGCTATTTCGACAACGATTTCGCCGTCGGTCCACCAGGTCTCGATCGCCACCGTGTGTGCCGCGAACTCGACCGCGTTCTGGATCAGGGTGCCGAGCCCCTGGACGATTTCCGGCCGCCGCGGCACCGTCGGCTCGCCGCTGCGGCCGCCGCCCGCTTGGGCGCCGACTTCGAAACGCAGCTCGACCCTCTCATCGCGATAGGGCTCGGCGGCGCTTTCGACCAGGACGCCGATCGGCATTTGCGCCATCGGCGACAGGGCATCGGGTTCGAGCGGCCGTCCCAACTGAGCCAGAATACGCCGGCACCGTTCGCTCTGTTCGACCAGGAGTTCGGCATCGGCCTGCAGTTCGCTGCCGGGCGGCAGGTCGCGCGCCATTTCCCGTGAGGTCACGGCGATCGTGCTCAGTGGGCTGCCCAGCTCGTGCGCCGCCGCCGCCGCCAGTCCACCGACCGCCGCCAGTTGCTGCTCCCGCGCCAGCGCCAGTTGGGCGGCGACGAACCCGGTCGACAGGCGGCGCGCTTCCTCGCTGACGCTGGCCACGTAGCCGGCGATGAAGACGGTGCCCAGGATCATCGCCTCCCACAGGCCGAGCATGTAGAAATCGGGCAGCAGCACCGGCTCGCCGATCGCCGGAAAGGGAAGGTGGGCGATTGCCAGGGCGGTTATGACAACTGCGGCGAGGATGCCGAGGACGATGGTATGGCCGCGCGACAGCACCGTCGCGGAGACCGTGACCGGGACCAGAACCAACAGCGCGAAGGGGTTCTTCAGCCCCCCGGTCAGAAACAGCAGGACACCGAGCTGGAGGATGTCGTAGCCGAGCTGGGTCGCCGCTTCGACGGGACTGATCCGGGATTTGAGCGGACGCCGGAAGGTCAGCGCCAGGTTGAACAGCGCCGAGGCCGCCACCGCGGCGAGCGCCGGCACGATGGGGATGCGGAAATCGAAGCCGTAATGGACGGTAAGCAGCGTCACCGCCTGACCGATCACGGCGACCCAGCGGATCAGGACCAAGGTCCGCAACCCGACCCGTCGTTCGCTGTCGAACTGCCGCGCGGCGGCCCCGTCGGGCGTGAATGCAGTATCCACCATCGTCACCTCCTTGGCGCGCTGCCGGGCCGTTCGCGGGCCGTTGGCAGCGGCATCGATTGCGGCCATATTGTCGCAATGTCCGTGCCCGCGATCCAAGTCGAGAATCTGACCCGTGATTTCGGCGACCTGACCGCCGTGAACGCGGTCGATTTCGCCGTTCCCCAGGGGTCGGTGACGGCGCTGCTCGGCGGCAACGGCGCCGGCAAGACGACGACGCTCTCGATGCTGCTCGGCCTGCTGCTGCCGACCCGCGGCCGGATCGCCATTTTCGGCGAAGACATGCTGCGTCATCGCCACCGCGTCCTGCCGCGGCTCAATTTCTCGTCGCCCTATGTCGATCTGCCGCGGCGCCTGACGGCCAAGGAGAACCTTTACATCTATGCCCGGCTCTACGGCATTCGCGACACCGAGGCGACGATCGGCCGTCTCGCCGAGGAACTACAGATCAGCGATATGTTGCAGCGCGACACGGGCACCTTCTCATCCGGCCAGAAGACCCGGCTGGCGTTGGCCAAGGCGCTGTTGAACGAACCCGAGCTGTTGTTGCTCGACGAGCCGACGGCATCGCTCGATCCCGACACGGCGGATTGGATTCGCGGCTATCTCGAGGCCTATCGCAGCCGCACCGGCGCCGCCATCCTGCTCGCTTCCCACAACATGGGCGAGGTCGAACGCCTGTGCGACAACGTGCTGATGATGCGGACCGGCCGCATCGTCGATCGCGGCGGCCCGCAGGAGCTCATCGCGCGCTATGGGCGGCGCGATATGGAGGAGGTCTTTCTTCACATCGCCCGCACCCCCGATCCGGCAGCGGCATGACCGACCACGCCCACAGCGGCGGTTCCGGCGGATGGATCTCGCTTTACCGCGTCGGCACCATGATCCTGCGCTATTGGTACATCATCCGCCGCTCGTGGCCGCGCTTGTTCGAGCTTGCCTACTGGCCGCTGGTGCAGATGATCCTGTGGGGCTTCATCAGCCAGTTCTTCGCCACCCACAGCTCTTGGGTCGCCACCGCCGCCGGCGTTCTGATCGGCGCCGTCATGCTGTGGGACACCTTGTTTCGCGGCGAAATCGGCGTCTCGGTCTCGTTCCTCGAGGAGATGTGGTCGCGCAATTTGGCGCAGCTCTTCGTCTCGCCCTTGCGGGCGCACGAATTCGTCCTGGCGCTGATGGCGATGAGCACGGTGCGTACGATCATCGGCGTCGCCCCGGCGATGGTGCTGGCGATCCCGCTCTATGAATTCAATATCTTCAGCCTCGGCGTGCCGCTGATCGGTTTTTTCGCCAACCTGCTGGTCATGGGTTGGTCGGTCGGATTGCTGGTGTCGGCGCTGATTCTGCGTTGGGGCTTGGGTGCGGAAAGCTTGGCCTGGTTCGTGATCTTCGCGGTGGCGCCGCTGAGCGGCATCTATTATCCGATTTCGACCCTGCCCGACTGGTTGGAGCCGGTCGCCTGGGCGTTGCCGTCGTCTTACGTCTTCGAAGGCATGCGCGGGGTGCTGATCGAACACCGCTTCGATTTCGGCCTGTTCGCCAGCGCCGTCGCGCTCAACGTTTTTTACATCGTGCTGGCGTCGGTCGTGTTCCTCTACACGATCCACGCCGCCCGCCGCGAGGGCCTGTTGCTGCAGCAGGGGGAATAGGCGTCGACGCGGCAGGCCTTTTTCGTGTTACACCGAGGCTGGCGATCGCTTCTGTATCTCGCGGGCCTGGTCTTTCATATCGCGGCTGGCCTTCCAAAGATCATGGGCAGTCTGCATTCGCAGCCATAGCCCGGGTCCGTTCCCGCAGTAGGCGCCGAGTCTGACGGCCATGACGGCGGTAACCGGCCCTTCCTCACGCAAGATACGGTGAAGGTTCTGGCGGGTAACGCCCATATCCTTGGCGGCCTGAGAGACAGACACGCCCAGCGCCGGCAAGACGTCTTCGCGGAGCAGTGCGCCAGGGTGAGTGGGTTCGCGGTTCTTAGTCATCGTGCCTTCCTAGTGGTATTGGACAAAATCCAGTTTGTTGGCCGTGTCGTCATCCCATTCGAACGTTATGCACCACGGCCCGTTGACGTGAATTGAATATCTAATGGGCGTCGTGTGCAGGGGATGAAGGTCAAATCCCGGAACGTTCAAATCGGCCAAAGCAACCGCTGCATTTAGGGCGTCGAGTCTGCGGATAATCCGAGCATGAAACTGCTTGTTGATCCTCGCAGTACGCCCAGAGTGGTGCAGTTCCTCCAGCCCCTTATGTTTGAACGTCCCGAGCATGTGTAAAATATGATGTTACACAGTCGGTATGTCAATCGGCATTTTACACGCAACTGTCCGCCTCGCGCGGGCCGGTCCGCGCGCCGGTGGCGTCGCCGAAGGGCCCATGCTATGTGGCGGCCATGGTCACGCCACCACACGATCTAACGGTCTTGCCGGTTGCCCCGTTGGGACCGCCGGAAAGGCCCACCGGCGCTAAGAGCCCGGCCACCCTATCGCGTGTGTTCGGCGCGGTGCCGCCGCCGCTACTGGTCCTGTTTTCGATCATTTCGGTACAGATCGGGGCGGCGATCGCGATCGACCTGTTCCCGGTATTGGGCGCCGCCGGAACCGCGTTCCTGCGGGTCGCGGTCAGCGCCGTTTTCCTGGTGATCGTCGCCCGCCCCGTCCTCGAACCGAAGGTTCGCGCCCAATGGAAGTTGATCCTGTTGTTCGGCTTCGTCGTGGCGGCGATGAATTTCTTCTTCTACCAGGCCATCGCCCGCATCCCGCTGGGTATCGCGGTCACCATCGAGTTCATGGGCCCGCTCGCGGTCGCGGCCGCCACTTCGCGCCAATGGCGCGACTTTCTCTGGGTCGGCTTGGCGCTCGGCGGCGTTGGTCTGCTGACACCGGCGATCGGCTCCGAGCTCGACCCGGTCGGCGTGGTGTTTGCGATCTTGGCTGGGTGCGGGTGGGGGGCGTTCGCCCTCGTCAGCACGCGCGCCGGGCGTGCGCTCGACGGCAGCATCGGCTTGGCCTTGGGCATGGCCGTGGCCGCCCTGTTCCTGTTGCCGTTCGGCATCGTCGAAGCCAGCGCCATCACCGGGCGGCCCGAACTGGTGCTGCCGGTGATCGCGATCGCCCTGCTCTCGACCGCGGTCCCCTTCACCCTGGAGTTCGAGGCCCTGAAGCGCATGACGCCCCGGACCTACGGCATCTTGGTCACCCTTGAACCGGCCGCCGCCGGCACCGTCGGCGTCATTCTGCTGGGCGAGGTTCTCGATGCCCCGGCCCTGCTGGCGATGGCTTGCGTGATCGTCGCGGCGATCGGCGTCACGCTCCAAGATCGGCGTGGCCCGCGCGGCTAGTCCTTGTCGCTGACACCGGCCTCGGCGAAGGTCGCCATCCCGGTGTGACAGGCGAGCGCGGCGCGTAGGACGGAAACCGCAAGCGCCGCGCCCGAGGCCTCGCCGAGACGCATGTCGAGATCGAGCACGGCGCGCTTGTCGAGCCGCTCGAGCAGCCGGCGATGGCCCGGCTCGGCCGAGATGTGAGCGATCAGGCAATGATCGAGCCCGGACGGGTCGGCGGTATGAATGACGGCGCCGGCGACCGTCGCCGCATAGCCGTCGAGGATGACCGGGGTCCGCGCCAGGCGGGCGGCCAGGACCGCGCCGGCGATGGCCGCCAATTCGCGGCCGCCGAGACGACAGAGCAGGTCGAAGGAATCGGTGGCTGCCGGACGGTGCAGGGCGGCCGCCCGGGCGACGGTATCGATCTTCGCCGTCAGCGCCGTCCCCGCGACGCCGGTTCCGGGGCCGGTCCAATCCGCCGCCTCGCCGCCGAACAGGGCGAGGGCGAGGGCCGCCGCCGCCGTCGTGTTGCCGATGCCCATCTCGCCAAGGCAGAGGACGTCGAGGCCCGCTTCGACCGCCATCATGCCGTAGGCCATGGCATGGGCGCATTCCTCCTCGCTCATCGCCGGTGCTTCGGTGAAATCGGCGGTCGGTTGGTCGAGCGCCAGCTCGTAGACCTTGAGATCGGCGTCGATCAGCTTGGTGATCTGGTTGACCGCGGCGCCGCCGGCGGTGAAGTTCCCGACCATCTGGGCGGTGACCTCGCTGGGAAAGGCCGACACCCCGCGCCGGGCGACGCCGTGGTTGCCGGCAAAGACGGACACCCGGGGATGGTCGAGGGACGGCGGCGACCGCCCCTGCCACGCCGCCAGCCAGGCGGTGAACTCTTCCAGCCGGCCGAGCGCACCTGGCGGTTTGGTCAACGTCGCCTCGCGTGCCGCGACCGATTCGGCGGCAGCGAGATCGGGCCCCGGCAGTTCGGCGATCAGGCGGCGGATCTCGTCGAGCGTCACCTGGGACGGGGCAGCGGGCATGATATCGGCCATCCAGTTAAGGGGCCGGCGACTGTCTTACAACGGGCTCGCCTTCGCCAGCCAAAAATGCCAAAACGGCGGGCTATGGCGGAACGCGGCGAGATTCCTGATGAAGGCCTGACCAGATGGCGCCGCGACCTATCGGTCTCGGTGGCGTTCCTCACGCGCATTCCGGTCGCCGCCACGGACCCTGATCGAGACGAGCCGCTGGCGCGATCGATGGCCGCCTTTCCCCTGGTCGGCGCCGGCATCGGCCTGATGGCGGCGGCCGTATTCGCGCTTGCCGGCGCCGTCGGCAGCGGGCCGTGGATTGCGGCGTTGGCCGCCGTCGCGGCGACCGTATTGATCACCGGCGCCCTCCACGAAGACGGCTTGGCCGATGTCGCCGACGCGTTCGGCGGCGGCGCCGACAGCGGCGCCAAGCTCGACATCATGCGCGACAGCCGGCTTGGCGCCTATGGCGTCTTGGCCCTCATCTTTTCCGTCGCCCTGCGGACCGCGGCGCTCGCCACGCTGGCTGCGCCGTGGTCGGTGGCCGCCGCCCTGATCGCCGCCCATGCCGCCGCCCGCGCCGCCATGCCGGCGATGATGGACCGCCTCGCTCCGGCCCGTGCCGACGGATTGGGGGCGACGGCGGGCACCCCGCCGCGGCGATCGGTCACCACCGCGTTGGCGTTGGGGGCGGCGCTGACGCTGCTGTTCCTCGGACCGCTCGCCGGCCTGTTCGCGATTCTGCTGGCCGCCGCCGCCGGCTGGTTGCTGGTCGTCATCGCCCGCCGCCAGATCGGCGGCTATACCGGCGACGTCCTCGGCGCCATGGAGCAGGCCGTCGAAATGGCCGTTCTGGTCGCTGCGGTAATCGCGGCATGACCGTCGTCACCCGTTGCTGGTGGATCCGCCACGCGCCGGTGATCGACAACGGCGGCCGCATCTATGGCCAACAGGACATTGCCGCCGACGTCTCGGACGGCGCCCCGTTCGCCGCCCTGGCGCCGCTCCTGCCGGACAACGCGGTGTGGGTCGCCAGCCATCTGCAACGCACGCATCAGACCGCCGACGCCTTGGGCAAGGCAGGGGCGGCACCGACGCCGCTGGTCGTCGAGCGGGACCTTTCCGAGCAGAGTTTCGGTATTTGGCAGGGCCAGGTCCGCGACGAAATTTTCAGTGCCCACGGCGAGTGGCACCGGTTCTGGATCGCGCCCGCACACACGGCGCCGCCCGGCGGCGAAAGCTTCGCCGATCTCATCGACCGGGTGGTGCCGGCCATCGAACGCTTGCTCGCCGCCCATGCCGGGCGCGACATCGTGATCGTCGCCCATGGCGGCACCATCCGCGCCGCGATCGCTCATGCGCTTGGAATCGATCCGCAAACGGCGATCGCCTTCTCGATCGACAATTTGTCGCTGACCCGGCTCGACCACATCGCCGGGCCCGAGCCGGGGCATGGCGCCTGGCGGATCGTCGCCATCAACCGGATCCCCCATTAGCGCTCCAGCGCGGATTTCTTGTTGGTCGTGATCGCCTAATTCCGTACCATAGCGGTCAAGCCGAACGGCGCGCCGACCCAACGGCAAGCTGAATAGCACCGGTCGTCATCGCACCGGCCCCAGGGCTGGTTCCAACGAAATGACGCAGGAGCGCGAACAGTGGGGAGAAATCCGATGTTGAACAAGTTGGGTGTCTTGACCGCGGCCGCGGTTTTGGCTGCGGCCGTCGCCATCGCGGCACCGGCCCGCGCCGACAACCAGGAGCGGGTAGCAGCGGCAGCGGAGATCTTCGAGCGGATGGCGACCGAAGAGGATGCGGAGCCGCTGCGCAAGACGCTGAAGAGCGCGAAGGCGGTGCTGGTATTTCCGAGCGTATGGAAGGCCGCCTTCGTCGTCGGTGCCGAGGGCGGCAACGGTGTTCTGCTGGCCCGCAACAGTAACGGCGACTGGAGCGATCCGGCCTTCTACACCATGGGCTCCGGCAGCGTCGGATTCCAGATCGGGGTCCAGGATTCCGAGGTCCTGATGGCGATCATGACCGACAACGGCCTCGACGCGATCATCTCCAACAACGCCAAACTCGGTGTCGATGCCGGCATCGCCCTGGGGCCGATCGGGGGCGGGATCGGTGGCGCGGTAACGACCAATTTCGGCGGCGATATCGCCGTCTTCACGAAGAATGTCGGGCTGTTCGCGGGCCTGTCGTTCGAGGGCTCGGTGGTCTATGAGCGCGACGACCAGGAACAGGAATATTACGGTTCCGAGTCGGCCACCGCGCGGGCCATCGTGTTGGAGCGCAAATTCAGCAACCCGGGCGCGACCGGGCTCAAGGACGTCGTCGCGAAATACACCAACTAGGCTTTTTCGGCGGTCGCCGAGGCGGTCGAGCCGGATCGAGGGCGAATCGCCATGATACACGCGCTGGGATTACTCATTGCCGGCGCACTGGTTGGCGGCTTGGCGTATTTCACGGCCGTCGTGGCGCCGACCGCGTTTCGCGTCCTGCCGCGCGAGACTGCGGGGCAGTTGGTCGGTCACCTGTTTCCCGTATATTACCTAGTGTTGGCGCTCGGCGCCGCCGTGGCGGCCATGCTGGTCGGCTTCGACAGCCCCACGGCCGGCCGGATTTTGGCGGTTGCCGCGGCGCTTTTCATGGCCATGCGCGTTCTCTTGCTGCCCCGGATGGCCGATCTGCGCGATCGCCGTGACAGCGGAGACAGCGGCGCCGCCCGCTCGTTCCGCCGCCTCCATGGGCTCAGCATGGTGCTCAACCTGGTCGGCGGCGCGGCGGTGGTCGCCGCCTTTTTTGCCGCGGCATAGTCGGCCGCGACGTTGGTAGTGTCTCAGTTTGAAAATGGGCGGGGTTGACTGCGCTCAGCGTTTTAGCGGGAGATTGCCCTGTGGCTCAGCGCCCCACTTCTTAGCAAGCCACTCAAACTCACAAAATAATGTCGGCACTCCATCTCGTTCGCGCAGTGTTACTATGAAATCGCGGGATTTATGCCAATCTTTTAGAAAAGATGACCTGAACCAACGTTTGTATAGTTCCTCATCTAATATGTTTTCTTTTATGCCTATGGCGATTAGTTCGTAATCGTTTAGGGTGTTTTTAATATTAGTTACTTGAGGTGTCTTGCGATGTTCAGGTTTGGCCCATTCAACTAAGCCCGGGTCTTCGTCTCTCAAGCCAAGAAAGACTTTTCTAGCCTCAATGTAATCCGAATCCCATTCCTTCCGGCTCAGTAGATCGAGTGTGGCTCGTTTCTTGGCAATTTTCCGTTGCTCGCGAATGGAGCCAATGGCAGCACACGCGGCAACTGAGGCAGAAATAAGTATGGCCCCTGCGGTGATCCAGGGGCCATACTCTGTAGCGCATTGGCAATGGACAACTAAGTCCTGCGGTTCTGGAGCCACAGCAAATTAGCCGCCCCAACCTTCTCGAAAAGTGGTCATAGTGGCCTCCTTCCGGTTGGTTTCTATTGTTATTCCGTGACCTAAATATGGCGTTGAAGGCGGGAAATCGCAATAGATTGATTTTTCCCTAAGAAACCAGTTATCTATGTGTTATGTACTTAGCGGTAAGCATTGGAGAAATCATGCAGACTAAGACACGCGTACCCAGCCCTGAGGAACATGCCAAGGCCGTGCTGCGCATGCGCGATGAATTTGCGAAGTGTCTTAACGAGGCCCGCAACGCTGGTCGTCATATTGAGGTTAAAGGGTTGCTAGCGGAACTTCGCAAAGTTGATAAGCTGATTGCTGACTATGGGCTCACTCGATATGCCTAAAGGCCCCCAAGGACAGAAGCGCCCCGCAGACGTGATCGGCAACGCCATCAAGGTTGCCAAGATCGCGACTGGCGAGGAAGAAGACGAGCTAACCGACGACGGCAAAAACAAGGCCGCTGTCGAGCTTGGGCGAAAGGGCGGAAAGGCGCGCGCCGAAAAGTTAACCGACGAGCGGAGATCTGAGATCGCTCGGAAGGCTGCTAAGAAGCGTTGGGCAAACGAGGGTTAGCTTTCTTCGAGGCCTTGATGCGTTTGCGCACTTCTTTGATTGGTTCGGCAAGGGGAAGCTGTTCGGGCGGAACAGAGCCGCTATTGATCATCGTTCTCCGGACCCGCATAGCAATTTCTTTGTTTTTTCTAATTGCCGTAACCTCACCCTCGATGATTTCCTTTTGGATCGTTTCAGCCGCCAGGTTCATTTGAAAGTCATTCGCTGACAACTCAAGAACTCCCATACGATCAAAGGCGTTTTCGTCCGCACCGAAACCCTTTTCGTTGCGATATTGTCTGGATGTCAGCCTGTATAGGCCCTCGTATCGAGCGTTGTGGAATAGTCTTTGCTTCGCCCCTGTTACACCCGCCTCTTTTGCCGCGCTGCTGACCGCTTTAAACGACTCGGTAACCTTATCTCGCTCTTCAAGGCGCTTTTCGTCCTCGGATTGGGCTTGCTCGATCTCGCGGGCTCTGGTCTGAATGGCGAAATAGGCCTGGGCGGCAGCAATCTCGGGTTTTGATGGCTCACCATTCATTGCAATGAGATAACAGGCTGCGCGTGAGAGAAAAAAGTCGCGATCCTTACGCTTGGCCCCCTTTCCAATTTTCATCATCCTGGTGGTTTCAACAAGATGATGCGACGGCTCAATGCCGTTTGAACTCATTGAGGTCCGAGCCCGCTCCATCACACCTTCAAAATTTCTAAATTCTACATACCCGAGAATGCCCTGTATTTCTCGTGCAAACCAATAATCTGCACCGTTCTCCGCAGTCCTCTTTGCGGCTTCCAGGCGGTTCATTGTGTTGCGGTATCGCGGATCGCTGGGTAGGTCATCCTTCATTTTGTATAGTTCCTTGCGCTGCATGTGATGAAAGTTATACCATGCATCGCATAAGGGAGTCTATGCCATGTCAGAGCGATCAATTATCGAAACCAAGATCAAACGAAAAGAGGTGGAAGTTCAAACGCTTGAGCGCAAGCTCGATGCTGCGAAAGTATATCTCCAGGCTTTGAAAGACATTCAGCGAGCTGTGGAGAAAGAAAATCCGGACGCTGCCGAGGATAACACGCCGTTGCGGAAGGGGAGCATGGCTGCGCAGGCTCGGGACGCCATTATGGAGGCGGGCATTCCGGTTCATATTGATGATCTTCTGCGGCGCTTGGGAAAGGACTTAACTCGCGAAACGAAAGCATCACTAACCGGGTCGTTGGCAGCATATGTGCGTCGCCACGAGGTTTTTACACGACCCGCGCCCAACACATACGGATTAATTGAACTTGAACATTTCGAGGTTGAAGAACCAGAGAATGAGCCGCCATCGGGTTTTGGTAGCCCAAATAATTGCGAATCCGATGATGACGTGCCTTTCTGATATGAAATAGTTGCTTGACGATAAGCATATAAGTGCATATATTAGGGGCATGAACAAATTGCCCCTAGAGAAGCGAGTCCAAATCCTTTCCATGCTGGTCGAGGGCTTGTCCATGCGATCTGTCTCCCGCGTGGCAGGGGTATCAATCAATACCGTCACGAAGTTGCTAGTGGACGCCGGCAAAGCATGTGCGGCCTATCACGATGAGCATGTTCACGATGTGAAGGCCCGCAAGGTCCAGTGCGACGAAATCTGGTCGTTCACCTACGCCAAGCAAAAGAACGTGGCGAAGGCCAAGGCCGCTCCCTTTTATGCTGGCGACGTATGGACGTGGGCGGCGCTAGACAATGAAAGCAAGATGATCCTGTCTTGGATGGTCGGCGGCCGCGACTCTCAGTACGCAATGGAGCTTATGGACGATTTGCGCGACCGGCTGGCTAATCGCGTGCAGTTAACCATGGACGGCCACAAGGCGTACCTGGAAGCGGTTGAAGGTGCTTTCGGTGCGGACATTGACTATGCGCAGTTGGTGAAGCTCTACGGTGCCGCGCCTGAGAGCGCCAAGGGCCGTTACAGCCCAGCTGAGTGCATCGGCGCGAAGAAGCAACCCGTTGAAGGTAAGCCCGATCCCAAGGACGTGAGCACGTCGCATGTAGAGCGCCACAATCTCACCATGCGGATGTCCATGCGCCGGTTCACGCGGTTGACCAATGCGTTTTCAAAGAAGGTCGAGAACCATTGCCACGCGCTGGCGCTGTATTTCGTCTGGTACAATTTCTGCCGTATTCACAAGGCGCACAAAGTCAGTCCGGCGATGGCCACTGGCGTCACCGATACCTTGCGCGATATGGAATGGGTTGTGGGCTTGATCGACGCGCGCGCGCCGAGACCGGGACGGACAAGTTCTTACAAGAAAAATATTTCAAACTGAGACACTACCGCGACGTTCTGCCGCTTGCGATCGTCGACCGCTCGGCTCATTTCTTGGGGTCGGGCCGCGCGACAAAGGGACGAAACCAAACCATGCCGAGCAGAATCGTTGTGATTGTCGCGGTGGTGGCCGCTGCCTTCGCCATTGGTATCGGGGCCAGGCTGTTGCTGCCGATGTGGCAGCAAACAACCCCAATCGCGACCGGTGAAGCCCTCATCGGAGGGCCCTTCGAGTTGGTCGACCAGAACGGCGAGACACGCCGGGATACGGATTTCGCCGGGCGCCACATGCTGATCTATTTCGGCTACAATTATTGCCCCGATGTCTGCCCGACCTCGCTGCAGAACATGACCATCGCGCTCGAGTCGCTCGACCGCACCGAAGCTGACCGCATCGAGCCGATCTACATCACCATCGATCCCGAGCGTGACACGGTCGCCGAGATGAAAAGCTTCGCCGCGAATTTTCATCCGCGCCTGGTGGCCTTGACCGGAACGCCGGAGCAGGTCGCGGCGGCGGCCCGGTCCTATCGCGTCTATTTCAAGAAGGCGGGCGAGGGCGATGACTACTTGGTCGATCACTCCTCGTTCATCTACCTGATGGGCCCTGACGGGCGCTATGTCCGCCATTTCAGCCACAATTCGAACCCCGAGGAGATCGCGGCCGCGCTCGCGGAGCTGCCCTGAAGATTTTCCTGTGCGGCAAAAAACGTGACGGCCGCGGCATCCCAGACTATAGTTCCGGCCCAAATTGACCCCGAACAACCACATGACATGGGGTGGGCAAGGGGATGCACTACTATATGTATGACATGGGGCGGTTCGCCTTCGGGGCCGTGACACCGGTCACCAAGGCCGCGCTTTGCCACCCGATGTGGCCGCTTTTCGGGACTGCTTTCGGTCGCGCCGCGGCGGCCTATGGCGAGCTGTTGGGGCGCGCCACATCGCGCCACGCGCCGCCCGACCTCGACCTCACCGCCATCGCCGCGGCCCATCGTCTCGGCCAGGTTACGCTGCGGGTCGTCGCCGACAGGCCGTTCGGCCGTTTGCTGCATCTGCAGGCGTCCCGGCCCGGCGCGCGTCCGCCGATGCTGGTCGTCAATCCGCTATCGGGGCATTTTTCGTCGCTGTTCGAGGATTTCTACGGGGCGTTGCTGACCGAGTTCGACGTCTACATCGCCGAGTGGGCCGACGCCCGGGAGGTGCCGTTGGCCGCGGGCCGGTTTGGTCTCGACGACCAGATCGACTATGTCGGCGAGTTCATCGACTGCATCGGCGCCGCCGCGGATGTCGTCGCGTTCAGCCAAGCCACCGTTCCGGCGCTCGCCGCGGCAGCCCTGCGGGCGCAATCCGGTAACAAGCCGCACTTGCGATCGCTGACGCTGATCGCCGGACCGATCGACGTGCGGATCAACCCGAACGCCCTGAACCGCTTCATCAACGGCCATCCGCTGGCCTGGTTCGAACGCAACCTCGTCGCCGAAGTCCCGTTCTATTACGGCGGCGCACGACGGCGCGTCTTCCCCGGCTATCTTCAAATAAACGCCTATATTTCAGCATCCTTCGAAGACCAGATCGGCGCCCATATCGGTTTCGTCGACAATTTGATCCGAGGCGACAGCGGCGGCGTTCGCGCCCATCGCGAATTCTATGACCGCTTTCTGGCGGTGATGGACCTGCCGGCGGAATTCTTCGCCGACATGATGCGACGGGTGTTTCGCGAAACCCACCTGCCGCGGGGCAAGATGAAAGTGGGCGGGCGCTGCGTCGCACCCGAATCGCTCCGTCGAACACGGCTGATGACGGTCGAGGCCGGCCAGGACGATCTCGCCGCGCCCGGCCAGACCCATGCCGCCCACGATATCTGCACAGGCCTCCCGGCGGCGATGCGACGGCAACTGACCGTGGACCAGGCGGGCCATCTCGGCCTCATTCAAGGCCGACATTGGCGCAGCCGCGTGTTTCCCGAGTTGAAGGCCTTCCTGCGCAATCATGGCTAGGCGAACCGCGGCGAGCGAAAAGCGCCGCGAACTCGTCCTCGGCGACGAAACGATCGCGTTGCGCATCTGCCGCCATGCGCGGGCCCGCCGCATGAGCCTGCGCCTCGATCCGGCGGCGCGCGGTGTCGTCCTGACCCTGCCCCAGCGGACGGCGGAGCGCGAGGGCCTCGATTTCGTCCACGATCACGCCGGCTGGATCGCGACCCGGGTGGCGACATGGCCGCCGCGTCGGCGATTTGCCGACGGCGTCGTCATCCCGCTGCGCGGCGTCGACCATCGCATCGTCCATCTTCCGTTGGCCCGTCGCGGTGTGTGGTGCGAGGACGGTGAGATCCGCGTCGCCGGCGACGGCTCACACCTGCCGCGTCGCGTCGCCGACTGGCTGAAACGCGAGGCCCGTCGGGAGCTCGCGGACCGGGCCCGCGAAAAGGCCGCCCGCCTCGGTCGCCCGGTGATTCGCGTCACCGTCCGCGACACCAGGTCTCAGTGGGGGAGCTGCGCCGCCAACGGCCAACTGAGTTTCAGTTGGCGGCTCGTTCTCGCGCCCGACCACATTCTCGACTATGTTGTCGCGCACGAAGTCGCGCACCTCGCGGAACCCAATCACGGCGCGCGGTTTCATGACCTCGTCGCCGACCTGACTACGGATCCGAAAACGGCGGAGAAGTGGCTGCTTCGGCACGGCGAGAAGCTGCATTGCTACGGCTGAATTACCGCGCAAACGCCGGATAGAGGGAAATCCCGAGGGCGGCCAAGATGGCGTCATGAAACTCAGCAAGGATATGACGACCATGTCGGAAACCACCATGTGGCAGGCGGTCCGGGACAATGATGCCCGGCTCGACGGCCAGTTCATCGTTGCCGTCAAGACGACGGGAATCTATTGCCGGCCATCGTGCCGGGCGCGCCTGCCGAAGCGCGAGAACGTCGCCTTCTACCCGAACGTCGAATCTGCGCGCAAGGCGGGATTTCGCGCCTGCCGGCGCTGCCATCCGGACGACAGCGCGGGCGACCCCCAGGTCGCCTTGGTGCGCAAAGTCGTCGCCATCCTGGATCAGGCGGACGCGGAGATCCCGACCCTGGCCGCTCTCGCCGCCGAGGTCGGCGCCAGCCCGTCCCACCTGCAGCGTGTGTTTTCCAGGATCATGGGGCTGAGCCCCCGCGCCTATGCCGAATCGCGCCGTCACGGCCGCTTTCGCCAAAAGCTCAAAGCGGGCGACGACATCGCCGGCGCGCTCTACGAATCGGGCTATGGGTCGTCGAGCCGGGTTTATGAGAATGCGGTGTCGCGGTTCGGCATGACGCCGGCGACCTACAAGAAAGGTGGCCTCGGCGCCAATCTGCGGTTCGCCGTCGCCGATTGCGCGCTCGGCCGGATCATCGTCGCGGCGACGGAAACGGGTATCGCCTTCGTCGGCTTCGGCGATGACGATGCAGCGCTCGAGCGCGAATTGCGGGCCGAATTCCCGGCCGCCGAGATCGACCGCGACGACCGCGCCCTGGGCGTTTGGGTGCAGACCCTGGTCGGCCATCTCGCCGGCGGTACCCGCGAGATCGATCTGCCGCTCGACGTCTGCGCGACCGCATTCCAATGGCGCGTTTGGCAGGCGCTGCGGAGCATCCCCTATGGCGAATTGCGGACCTACAAGGAAATCGCCGCCATCATCGGGGCGCCGACGGCATCGCGCGCGGTGGGGCGGGCGTGCGCTACGAATCCGGTTTCGATCGTCATCCCCTGCCATCGCGCACTCGGCAGCGACGGCCGCCTGCACGGCTATCGTTGGGGGCTGGAACGCAAGCAACAGTTGCTCACGGAGGAAAGAGCGGGTTGACGGCCGGCGCGCTCGACGACCGGGTCGACGCCTTCATCCGGGAAACCGTCGCCAAACAGGGATTTCGCCGCCTCCTCGGCTACGAAGTCACCGCGCTCGAACCGGGGCGCTGCGAAATGACCCTGGTTCCCGGTCCCCAGCACCGGCAGCAGGACGGCCTCGTCCATGGCGGGGTGTTCGCGGCGATGGCCGATGTCTGCGCCGGTTGCGCGGCCTTGACGCAGGCGCCGGCCGGCACCGCGGTGGCGACGATCGAGCTCAAGATAAACTACTTGAGACCGGCGCGCGGCGGCGACATCGTCGTCCGCTCCCATGTGCTGCGCGGCGGCCGCACGATTTCGGTGATGGAAAGCGACGTTTTCGAATCGACGGCCGATGGCGAGATGCCGGTTGCCAAGGCGCTGGTCACCTATGCCTTAGAGCAAGATCGTTTCAGATCGAATCGATCTGAAACGTGAATCTTGCTCTCACTCAATATGTTAGGGCGCGATTCACGGCTCACATCGAAACGAAGTGAGCCGATCACGCCCTTGCCGCGCCCGATCGGGACTGATCCCCGCGGGCAGCCTGTCGGACCGGATGGTCTGAGCCGGACCGGGAAATCCCTGGTATAAGCCTGACGCGAACGTTCATTGGTCCGGATCCCCGTTTCATGACCACCCGCGTCTCGACGATGCTCGGCGCCCTGCTCATCGGCCTGGTCGCCATGGGGCCGATTTCGACGGACATGTACCTGCCGTCGCTGCCGATCCTGACCGCGGCGTTCGATGTTCGGCCGGATCGCGTGCAGCTCACGTTGAGCATGTTCCTCGCCGGGTTCGCCTGCGCCCAGTTGATCTACGGTCCGCTCAGCGACCGTTTCGGCCGGCGTTGGGTCATGTTCGGCGGGGTCTGCCTCTACGTCGGTGCCAGCGCCGCCTGCGCGCTGGCGCAGTCCATCGACCAGCTCATCGTGGCACGGTTCTTCCAGGCCGTTGGCGCCTGTTCCGGCCCGGTTCTCGCCCGCGCCGTGGTGCGCGATCTCTATGGCCGTGAGCGCGCCGCACAGATGCTCGCCTATATGGGCACGGCCATGGGCCTGGTGCCGGCGGTGGCGCCCTTTCTCGGCGGTTACCTGACGATCTGGTTCGGCTGGCGCAGCAATTTCGTCGTCCTCGCCGCCGTCGGCATCGTCCTGATGCTCGGGATCCTGTCGATCCTGCACGAGACCAACCAGCATCGCGACCATACGGCAACCCGATTGGGCAGGCTGGCGGAAAACTATGCCGCGCTGTTTCGCAGCCGCGCCTATCTCGGCTATGTCTTGTGCGCGGCCTGCGCCTATAGCGGATTGTTCGCCTTCATTTCCGGCTCGTCGTTCGTACTGATCGAATTTCTCGGCGTGGCGGTCGAAAATTTCGGCCTCTATTTCTCGCTCATCGTGGTCGGCTACATGACGGGCACGCTGTCGGTGGCGATGCTGACGCCCCGCTTCGGTCTCGACACCATGATATTGGCCGGCGCCGCGATCGCCGCGGCGTCGGGCGTGCTTGGCGCGGCGCTGGCAACCTTTGCCGAACCCACCGTGGTCACCGTGGTCGGGCCGGTGATCCTCTATATGGTCGGCCTTGGCATTGTCCTGCCCAATACGATCGCCGGAGCGATCGCACCCTTCCCGCGGATGGCCGGCGTCGCCTCGGCGCTTCTCGGATTCGTGCAGATGGCGTTGGCGGCGCTGACCGGCATCGCCGCCGCCGCGTTCGACGACGGCACCCAAATCCCGATGATCACCGCGATCCTGATCATGGGCTGCGGCGCCTTGGTCAGCTACGCCACGCTCACCTGGCCGCTGCGGCACCACGCGGCGGCAATACACTGACCGCCGCACCTATGATCAGCGCTCGAACAGGCCCTGGGTCGATACCGGACCGCTAAACACCTCGCCATTCTGTTCGACCGCCGGGCCGACGCCACCGGTTGATTCGGCCGTCCGCGGCGGGGTTGCGGGCGACTCACGCACTTCGCCCTTGCGGACCGGCTGCGGCGACACGACAACCACGGCCGGGCGGTCGTCGATTTGCGCCGGCGCGGCCGCCCGGCGCTTGTTGTACGTGCCGATCCCGGGCAGCGCGGCCATCTCGGTATCGTGCAGCGCCTTGGCCATGAAATTGCCCCACAGGCGGGCCGGCAGGTTGCCGCCCGTGACCTCGTTCATCGGCGTATTGTCGTCGTTGCCGACCCATACGCCGGCGACCAATGCGCTGGTGTAGCCGACGAACCAGGCATCGCGCCAATCCTGGCTGGTCCCGGTCTTGCCGGCGGCCGGCCGGCCGACCCGGGCGTTGCGGCCGGTGCCGTTCTCGATCACGTTGACGAACATCTCGTTCATCGCCCCGACCTGCCACAGGGGAATGGTCCGTTCGGCGGGCATGTTCGGCCGGAACAGAACCTCGCCCATGCGGTCGCGGATTTCGGCGATACCGAACGGGGCCGCCCGATAGCCGCCGTTGGCGAGCGCCGCGTAGGCGCCGGTCAGCTCGACCAAATGGACCTCGTGGCTGCCCAGCGCCAGCGACGGCTCGGCCTTGAGATTGGACGAAATACCGAGCCGGCGGGCATTGTCGATGACCCGGCCGCGCCCGGCCCGTTCGGTCACGGTCACGGCGATGGTGTTGACCGACCGCGCCACCGCCTCTTTGATCGTCATCGCGCCGCGGTACTTGCCGGTATAATTGGTCGGCCGCCAGCGGCCGACGCGAATCGGGCCGTCGACCAGCACGTCGTCCGGTCGAAATCCGGCCTGAAGCCCCGCCAGATAGACGAAAATCTTGAACGCGGATCCGGGCTGGCGAAGGGCCTGTGTGGCGCGATTGAATTGGCTTTGGCCGTAATCGCGTCCACCGACCATGGCGCGCACCGCGCCGTCGGGCGACAGGACGACCAAGGCGGCCTGGCCGACAGCGAGCTCGGCGCCCTCGGCGATGAGCGTCGTTCCGACCTCGTGCTGGGCAAGTTCCTGAAGCTCGGTATCGAGGGTGGTCACGACAAAGAGATCACGATCGGTGAAACCGACATGGTCGTGCACGCGTTCCAAGACCCAGTCGGCGAAGTAGAGCTCTCCGCTGCGGACCGACGGGTGGCGGAAATTGGGCACGACGTGGCCGCTGGCGACCTCCGCCTCGCTGAGGTAATCGGAATCGAGCATGCTGACCAGGACCTGATCGGCCCGGCCTTTGGCGGTCTCCGGATCGTTGGCCGGATTGTAGCGCGACGGGGCCTTGAGCAGGCCGGCGAGCATCGCCGATTCGTACAGATTGAGATCGCGCGCGGATTTGCCGAAAAACTTGCGCGCGGCGGCGTCCACGCCATAGGTCCCGGCGCCAAAATAGACCCGGTTGAGATAAATGGTAAGGATGTCGTCCTTGGTGTAGTGGCCCTCGAGCCACAGCGCGAGCATCGTTTCCTGGACCTTGCGCTTGATCGTCCGATCGGGCGTGAGGAACAGGTTCTTGGCCAGTTGCTGGGTGATGGTACTGCCGCCCTGGCGAATCTCGCCGTGCCAGAGATTGGCGATTATGGCGCGCATCACGCCCCAGATATCGACCCCGAAATGCTCGTAAAACCGGCGGTCCTCGGTGGCGATGACGGCTTGCTTGAGGTGAGACGGCAGATCGCCCAGGCCGAGCGGCTCGCCGTAAAGGTCGCCATAGCTCGCGATGATGCGCCCGTCGCCGGTGACCAGGGTGACGCTTGGCCGCCGCGTCGCGCTGCCCAGCGCCGAGGTGTCGGGCAGGTCGTGGGCGTACCAGGCGAGCAGCATGCCGAAGCCGAATCCGAGCCAAACCGCCGACACCGCCAGCCATCGCCAGATCCGCCACGGCCCGCCGCGCGTGCCGCGCGGTGGCGATTTCTTCTGCGCCGCGACGCCGTCGGTCGCGTTATGCGGCCCCGGTCCCTTTTTGCGCTCGACCGCCATTGATCCGTGTCTGCCCCTGTCCGCCGCGACCGATATACCACATCGCGCGCCGGTCCCGTCATCGCGTCGAAAAAATGTCACCGATTTGCTGAATGCGAGGTGAATGGCCGCTTGGCCTGGTGAGAATCCCCGATTACATTCGGCGCCGGTGAATAGGTGAGGGCGGAAAGGCCAGGGTCCGACAATGACGATACGAATGGCAAAGATTGTCGCGGTCACGGTGATCGCGGCGTTTTTTTCGCTCGTGGTCTATGGCAACGTCGTCGATTTCGACAGCAACTTTGCCGCTGTCCGCCATGTCCTCAGCATGGATACGACGTACCAATCGCCGAATCTGATGTGGCGCGCTATCGACGATCCCATCCTGCAGATCCAAGCCTATTGGCTGATCATCGGATGGGAGGGCCTGACCGCCTTTTTCTGTTGGCTCGGCGCGCTCAGGCTGATGATTTCCTGGGCCGGCGGTTCGGAAAACTTCAACCGGGCCAAGTCACTGGCGGTGTTCGGCCTGCTGATGGGCTTCCTGCTCTATGGTTTCGGCTTTCTGGTCGTCGCCAGCGAGTGGTTCGCCATGTGGCAGTCGAAGATCTGGAACGCTCAGGAGACCGCCGGCATGTTCGCCGCCATCATCCTCGGCGTCATGATTTTCGTCGCCATGCCGGAGCCGCGCGACGCGGATACCGGGGACGCCACCGGCTGACCGACCCGGTCACACGTCGAGGTTGGCGACCTTGAGCGCGTTCTCCTGGATGAAATCGCGGCGCGGCTCGACCAGGTCACCCATCAGCGTCTCGAACACCTGGCCGGCCTCCTCGACGTGGTTGATCTTGACCTGGAGCAGGGTGCGGGCGTTGGGGTCGAGCGTCGTTTCCCAGAGCTGTTCCGGGTTCATCTCACCGAGACCCTTGTAGCGCTGGATTGAAATTCCCTTGCGGCCGATCCGCGTCACCGCCTCGGCCAGGCCGATCGGGCCGGTGACGCGGTCTTCCCGCTCCTTCGACGCGATACTGCCGTGCTTGGCATAATACCGTTGCAGTTCCGCCGCTTCGGCGTCGATGCGACGCGCCTCCGAACTGCGAATGACGGCGCCGTCGATGATATGTTCGGTGGTCACGCCGCGCAGGGTTCGGGTGAATTTCAGGCCGCCGTCGGAGAGCGGCTCTCCGCGCCAGCCGCGATCGTGCTCGCCGGCCATCGCATCGAGGCGCCCGGCGATGTATTGCGCCGCCGCGGCCGCCTGCTCGCCGTCGGAAAGGATGTCCGGGTTCAGCACGCCGGCGATTGCCGCCTGCTCGACGACGTCCGCATCGCCGACATGGCGGATCAACGGGTCGAGCAGTTTGCAGATTATCTGCGCGCGTTCGACCAGCTGCCGCAGGTCCTTGCCGGCCACTTGCTCACCGCTGTGCAGGGTCAGCACGGCCTCGTCGATGGCGGCGTCGATCAGGAAGCGGTCGAGTTCGCTGTCATCCTTGAGGTAGCGCTCGGAATTGCCCCGCTTGGCCTTGTAGAGCGGGGGCTGGGCGATATAGAGAAAGCCGCGTTCGATGAGCTCGACCATGTGGCGGTAGAAAAAGGTCAGCAGCAGGGTGCGGATGTGGCTGCCGTCGACGTCGGCATCGGTCATCACGATGATGCGGTGGTAGCGCGCCTTGTCGGCGGTGAAGTCCTCGCGACCGATGCCGGTGCCGAGCGCGGCGATCAGGGTCCCGATCTCGGCCGAGCCCAGCATCTTGTCGAAGCGCGCCCGCTCGACGTTCAGGATCTTGCCGCGCAACGGAAGAATCGCCTGAAACTTGCGGTCGCGACCCTGTTTCGCCGATCCACCCGCCGAATCGCCCTCGACGATGAACAATTCCGACTGGGCCGGGTCGCGTTCCTGGCAGTCGGCCAGCTTGCCGGGCAGGGAGGCGATGTCGAGCGCGCCCTTGCGCCGGGTCAGCTCGCGCGCCTTGCGCGCCGCTTCGCGGGCGAGCGCGGCCTCGACGACCTTGCCGACGATGCGCCGCGCCTCGCTGGGATGCTCCTCGAACCATTGTCCGAGCTTGTCGCCGACGATGCTCTCGACCACCGGCCGCACTTCGGAGCTGACCAGCTTGTCCTTGGTCTGCGAGGAGAATTTCGGATCCGGCACCTTGACCGACAGCACGCAGGTCAAGCCTTCGCGGGCGTCGTCGCCGCTGAGGTTCACCTTTTCCTTCTTGGCGATGCCGGATTGGTTGGCATAGCCGTTCACGGTCCGCGTGAGGGCGCCGCGAAAGCCGGCCAAATGAGTGCCGCCGTCGCCCTGCGGGATGTTGTTGGTAAAGCACAGCATCGTCTCGTGGTAGGCATCGGTCCACTGCATGGCCAATTCGACGACGATACCGTCCTTCTCGCCGATGATCGAGATCGTCGGGTCGTGGAGCGGCGTCTTGCTGCGGTCGAGATAGGTGACGAAGGCTACGATCCCGCCCTCATAGTGCATTTCGACTTGGTGGGTCTCGACCCCGCGGTCGTCGGTCAGGACGATGGTCAGCCCGGAATTGAGGAACGCCAATTCGCGCATCCTGTGCTCGAGGGTGGCGAAATTGAACTCGGTCATGGTGAAGGTTTTGGTCGAAGGCTGGAAAATGATCTCGGTGCCGGTTCGGTCGCCGGCCTCGCCGGCGATTTCGAGCGCGGCCGCCGGCTCGCCGTGGACGAACCGCATCAAATGCTCCTGGCCATCGCGCCAGATTCGCAGTTCCAGGTTTTCCGACAAGGCGTTGACGACCGAGACGCCGACGCCGTGGAGCCCGCCCGAAACCTTGTAGGAGTTCTGGTCGAATTTACCGCCGGCATGAAGCTGCGTCATGATCACCTGGGCCGCCGAAACGCCTTCTTCGTCATGGATTTCGGTCGGGATGCCGCGGCCGTTGTCGCTCACCGTGACCGAGCCGTCCGGGTTCAGCGTGATCTCGACCCGGTCGCAATAACCGGCCAGCGCTTCGTCGATCGCGTTGTCGACGACCTCGTACACCATATGATGCAGGCCGGACCCGTCATCGGTGTCGCCGATATACATGCCGGGGCGTTTGCGCACCGCATCGAGGCCGCGTAGCACCTTGATCGATTCCGCATCGTATTTGGCGGCGCCGCGCTTCGCGGGTTTATCGGTTTTCTTGCTCATCTTCCCAATCACTCATCACGCCGCGGCACTGATCGTCGCGTTTTCGACACTCAATCGGTTGGCTCGTGTACCGAAGGCTTCGAACAGGAGGTCGTCGGTTCCGGTCAGCCATGCCTGCATGTCGAGCGCGCAGATTTCATCGAATAGCGCCGCCCGCCGGTCGCGGTCGAGGTGGGCGGCGACTTCATCCAGCAGCAGGATGGGCGTTGCCGCGCGTTCGGCAGCCAACAGGCGCGCGTGAGCCAGCACCAACGACAGCAGCAAGGCCTTTTGCTCGCCGGTGGAGCACAGGGCGGCCGCCAGATTTCGGCCGACATGGTGCACATCCAGGTCGCTGCGATGGGGGCCGTCCGCGGCACCGCCGCTTTCGGCATCGCGTCCGCGGCTGTCGTGGAGAAGCGCCCGTAGGCGGTCTTCCGCGGCGAGCGCCGGCATATCCGCCAGCCAGCCTTCGACGATACCGCCGATCGCGATCGCGGCGCGGGGAAACGGGCCGACGCCGAGCCGCGCCGCCGAATCGAGGCGCGCCACCACTTCCGCCCGCGCCGCCGCGATGGCGACGCCGTGCTCGGCCATCATCGCTTCGAGCGCACCGGCCCAGGAATCGTTCGCCGCCCCGTCCCGCAGCAACCGCGAACGCTCGCGCATGGCATGATCGTAGGCGTTGATGCGGCTGCCGTGGGCGGCGTCATAGCTGAAGACCAGGCGGTCGAGGAAGCGCCGCCGGGCGCCGGCGCCATCGACGAACAGCCGGTCCATCTCGGGCGTCACCCACAGCATCGAAACCCATTGCGACAAGGCGTTTTGGCCGGCCGGCGCACCGTCGATGCGGACCACCCGTCGGCCGACCCCGCCGGCCGAGAGCGGGTCGCGGCCGGTGCCGATTTCGACGGCGCCATCGGCGCCCGCCACCGTCGTTGCCACCGCCCACGCGGCCGATCCTCCATGCTGATCGATTTCCGCCAATTTGGCCCGCCGCAAGCCGCGCCCCGGCGACAGGAATGACAGCGCTTCGAGCAGGTTCGTTTTGCCCGCGCCGTTGGGCCCGGTCAGCACCAGGGGGCGCCGATCGGCCTCGACGCGCGCGTGGCCGTAGCAACGGAACGCCGACAGGGTCAAACGCGTCACCGCCGTACGGGGCCGATCGGCCGCGACCGGCATCTGTTGCAAGACCGTGTTCACACCCGCATCGGCATCAGGACAAACAGGGCGCTGGCGTCGGCCAAATCCTGGACCAGGGTCGGCGACGATGCATCGGCCATCACGAAGCGGATGCCATCGCCTTCGATTTGCTGCGCAATATCAAGGAGGTACCTCGAATTGAAACCGATATCGAGGCCGTCCGCCTGGTACGAGACCTCGATCGTCTCGGTCGCACTGCCGTTCTCCGGGCTGGTCGCCGAAAGCACCAGCGAGCCCTCGGACACTGCGAGCTTGACGGCGCGCGACTTCTCGGTCGAGATCGTCGACACGCGGTCGACGGCCTCGGCAAAGACCTTGCGGTCGACTTCCAGCACCTTGTCGTTTTCGGTCGGAATCACGCGCTCATAGTCGGGGAAGGTGCCGTCGATCAGCTTCGTCGTCAGCACCGCGTCGCCGAAGGCGAAGCGGGCGCGGGTTTCCGACAGCGACACCGTGATCGGCTCGCTGGTCTCATCGATCAATTTGCGCAATTCGCCGACCGCCTTGCGGGGGACGATGACCGCAGGCATGTTCTCGGCCCCGACGGGCAGCGGCATTTCGACCCGGGCCAGGCGGTGGCCGTCGGTCGCCGCCGCCCGCAATACGCTGGTGCCCTCGCCGTCGGCGCAATGGAAATATATTCCGTTGAGATAGTAGCGCGTTTCTTCGGTCGACACGGCAAACCGCGTGCGGTCGATCAAGCCGCGCAATTCCTCCGCCGCGAGCTGGAATTCGGTTGGAAAATCGGCGCCGTCGGTCTGCGGAAAATCCTCGGTCGGCAGACAGCTTAGCGAGAACGACGACCGCCCCGCCATGATCGCCAGCTGGGAGCGGTCGCCATCGGCATTGAACTCGACCTGGGCGCCGTCCGGGAGTTTGCGAACGATATCGTACAGCGTATGCGCCGGGGCCGTCGTATCGCCATCCTGCGGCGTTTCCGCGGCCACGCTCTCGACGATCGCCAGGTCCATGTCGGTCGCCGTCAGTTTCAGCCGCCCGTCGCGTGCTTCGATGAGGACGTTGGAGAGTATGGGGATGGTGTTGCGGCGCTCGACCACGCTTTGCACATGGGCCAGCGACTTCAGAAGAGCCGCTCGTTCTATCACAAGTTTCATGGCGATCCGTCGGTCGTTTTTCGTTGTGGTTCACGCCGGCGTGGCATGGCTTTGACCCCGCCGCCGGTCTGGGAACCCGCGGATTTCGACGGATGCGGCAACGGGCGAACAGTATATCACGAAGGGACCGCTTGATAAGCACTCGATTGCAAATTCCATCATAAAAAGGTCCATATTTTTCAAAGTTCTATCTCTCAATCTCGGCGCCGGGGCCGGAACCGTTCGAGGACCGCCGCCCGGCGGCCGCAGATGGCCCAGGAGGCAGCCGACCGGCCGCCGGGTCAGCCGTGCGTCGACTGGCCGACCGCCGCCGCCACGAAGCGGCAAACGGCGCAGCAATTCCGCCACAATCTGCCCCTAGATTCCGACACGCCATGATAGGTGTTTTCGATTCCGGCAGCGGCGGGTTGAGTGTGCTGCAATCCCTAAGGGGGGCGCTCCCCAACCGCGACTTCACCTATCTCGGCGATCACGCCAATGCCCCTTATGGGGACCGTTCGGTCGCGGAGATCGAGGATTTGACGCGCGCCGGCGCCGAGCGGCTGTTCCAGCACGGCTGCACCATTGTCATCGTCGCTTGCAACACGGCGGCGGCGGCGGCGCTACGGCCGTTGCAGAGGGACTGGTTGCCGCAAGCCTGGCCCAACAATCGTATACTGGGCGTGTTCGTGCCGATGGTCGAGGGCGTTACCGGAAGGTCCTGGGATGGCCGCATTTGCCGGTGCCGGAACAACGGCGCCCGACAGCCGCAATCGATTGGCGTCTTCGCCACCACGCGGACCACGTTCACCTCCGCATGGCGCAAGGAAATAAAAGCGCGGGCGCCCCATATCGCCGTGATCCAGCAGCAATGCCCCGGGCTGGTCGCCGAGATCGAGAGCGGCGCGTCGGAGCGCGTACTCAGCGATGGCGTCGCCCGTTTCGCTGCCGGGTTGGTCAGACGCCTCGGCACGGACCCGGATGCGGTCATTCTCGGATGCACCCATTACGCCCTGATTTCGCACTTGTTCGCCGCCGCCCTCGCGCCGACGACCCGTGTGCTCGATCAACCGAGCGAGATCGCGCGCAGCCTCGTCGCCTACCTCGATCGCCATCCGGAATTTCGCCGCAAGGCCGACGAACGCGGCCGGGTCAGGTACCTCACGACCGGGGACGAAGCGCGGGCCGGCCAAATGGCGACCCGGTTTCTGGCCGCGCCGGTGGCGTTCGCGACGGTCGCCACGAAGCGCGTAGGTCGCACATGTGGAACACACGTCGGCGGCGGTTAGGGTTTTGGATCAACGAGATCGGGCGATAATCGGAGATCGGTCCGATCCCCGGCAACACACCCGAAATTTCTATCCTTCGAGCATCCGGCGCAGCAGCTCGACGTCCTCGGCGAAGGCGCGGTCGTTCGATTTGAGCTCCTCGACCTTGCGCACGGCGTGCATCACCGTGGTGTGGTCGCGGCCGCCGAACTTGCGCCCGATTTCGGGAAGCGAACGCGCCGTTAGCTGTTTGGCGAGGTACATCGCCACCTGACGGGGCCGCGCGACCGCCCGCGCCCGCCGCGCCGAATGCATATCGGCAAGACGGATGTTGAAGTGCTCGGCGACTTTCTTCTGAATCTCGTCGATGGTGACCCGGCGGTCATTGGCCCGCAGCAGGTCCTGCAACACGTCCTGGGTGGTCTCCAGCGTGATCGCGTGGCCGACCAACGTGGCGTGAGCGACGATACGATTGAGGGCGCCTTCCAGCTCACGGACGTTGGAGGTGATCTTGTGGGCGAGGAATTCCAAGACCTTGATCGGAATCTCCGCTTTCAGGGTCTCCGCCTTCGACTGCAGGATGCCGAGGCGAAGCTCATAGGAGGTGGGATGGATGTCGGCCACCAAACCCCAGCCGAGGCGCGACCGCAGCCGTTCCTCGAGGCCGTCGAGATCCGACGGCGATTTGTCGGAGGAGATGATTATCTGGTGGTTCTGGTCGATCAAGGCGTTGAAGGTATGGAAGAATTCTTCCTGTGTGGAATCTTTTCCGCTGATGAACTGGACGTCGTCGATCATCAGGATATCGACCGAGCGGAACTGCTCCTTGAACGCCATCTGATCCTTGTAGCGAACGGCGCGGATGAAGTGGAACATGAACTTCTCGGCCGACATGTAGACGACCCGTCGCGACGGATCGCGCTCGCGGATGCACCAGCCGATCGCATGCATGAGATGGGTCTTGCCGAGCCCGACGCCGCCATACAAGAACAACGGGTTGAAGGGGACCGCCGAGGCCTCTGCCACGCGCTGCGCGGCGGCATGGGCGAGTTCATTCGGCTTGCCGACGATGAAATTGGCGAACGTGAACCGCGCATCGAGCGGCGCACCGATCCGCGATTCTCCCGTATGGTCGAAGATCCGGGCCTCGCTCGCCGCGGTACGCGTGTAGGAAGAGCTCGAGGACTGCGAGGTGGCGATCGCGATGTCTACCCCGGTGACGTCGCCGCCCTCGTCGTTCCAGATGTCGCGGATGCGTTCCGCGTAATGGTTCTGGATCCAGTCGCGCATGAACCGGGTGGTGACCGCCAATCGCAATCTGTTCTCGCGGGCATCAATGATGGTGAGCGGCTTGAGCCAGCTCTTGAATTCTGCTTCGCCGTATTCCTGGCGCATGCGGACGCGAACATGAGCCCACAAGGTCTCGAGCGACCGCGCCATCTCAGCGCCTCCCCGCTCGATCGAAATGGCTACGTTGCGGCCGCCGTTTGCAGCAGTTCGTATGAGTCTTGATCGTGTTGACCAATATGCCCTCTGTGCTCAATTGGTGTCCGAGCACCATACCCTCCCCCAAAGCTGTGACGCCGTATTCCGGCGCGCGAACCGACCCCGTTTCGACGAATGCCTCGCCGGCGGCGTTTCGTCAGTCCGATCGTTGTTTTCGTATTTGAAGGGGGAAAGGATCGAGCATTATTATTGACTTGTCGTCCTTTCTTAACCTTCTTTAAGTAAAAACGGGAAGAATGAACATTTTTACTTCCCACGTCTACGTGATTGACTTGCCAATGAACGATCACGCGAAGGTCACTTTAACCGACGACGATGGCAATTCGCAACCGGACCGAATCGTGAACCTGCGAAAATTTTCAGTCGCGTGACAGAATCATCACACTTTTGCGACGCGGCCTGATCGCCGACGCGATGGTCGAGCGACCGGAATCAAAAAGCCCCTCCACGGGAGGGGCTAGCGCACCGAACTACAGTGATCGGTCAGGAGAGGGTCTTAATGCGCGCTGATAGACGGGACAATCGCCGGGCGGCCGTATTGCGATGAATCACGCCCTTGGAGACGCCGCGATGAATCTCGGGCTGAGCCGCGCGCAACGCTTCGGCGGCCTTCTCCTTGTCGCCGCCTTTGATCGCGTCCTCGACCTTGCGGACGAACGTCCGGATGCGACTTCGGCGGGCGGTATTGATGACCTCCCGCTTGGCGTTGCGGCGGATGCGCTTGCGCGCCGATTTATGGTGCGCCATGACCGTTTCTCATTGCTCGAATACCGATGAAACGGCGCTTGTACAGGGCAGACAGATTGGCGTCAACCCCTTCGCTGCGCTGCGGCGAAACCGGCGCCGGCCCAATTCAGCGGTTCTTGAAATCAGGATCGCGCTTTTCGATAAACGCCTGCATGCCCTCTTTCTGGTCGGCCGTCGAAAACGTCGAATGGAACAGCCGTCGCTCAAATCGAATTCCCTCGGCCATCGAGGTTTCATAGGCGCGATTGACGGCTTCCTTGGCCATCAAGACCGAAGGCCGCGACAACTTGGCGATCGTCTCCGCCGCCTTGAGCGCCTCGTCGAGAAGCGATTCGAGCGGAACGATCCGCGACACCAGGCCGGCACGTTCGGCCTCGTCGGCGTCCATCATGCGGCCGGTCAGGCACATCTCCATCGATTTCGACTTGCCGACGAAGCGGGTCAGACGTTGGGTGCCGCCGGAGCCGGGGATGGTGCCGATCTTGATTTCCGGTTGGCCGAACAGTGCGTTCTCGGCGGCAATGATGAAATCACACATCATCGCGACCTCGCAGCCGCCGCCGAGCGCATACCCCGCGACTGCGGCAATCACCGGCTTGCGGCAACTCGCCAAACGCTCCCAATCACCGGTGATAAAATCGCCGAGGTAGACATCCATGTAATCGCGGGTCTGCATTTCCTTGATATCGGCGCCGGCGGCAAAAGCCTTCTCGTTGCCGGTGACGACGATACAGCCGATGGCGTCGTCGGCTTCGAAATCGTCGAGCACATGCTTCAATTCGATCATCAGCGCATCGCACAGGGCATTCAGTGCCTTGGGGCGATTCAGGGTGATGAGGCCGACTGCATCGCGCCTCTCGACAATGATGTTCTCGTAAGCCATTGCTTGCTCCCGCGTGTTATGGGGTCGGTCGAGAAAAACGTGATCGACGGCAACGGGCGGGTCGGATCGCCGGCTGTCGCGCGGTGGGCGTTGTACCCTATCGCTGCCGCAGGGGACAATAGAATGTCGACCTGCCCTGCTGGACGATGCGCCGGATTCCGCCGTTCGCCGCATGGTCGCAGGAACAGTCCGGGCACGGCGCCCCGGCGCGGTCGTAGACCGCCCATTGATGCTGGAAATAACCCAACTCGCCGGTCGCCTGCCGGTGGTCGCGGAGCGACGACCCGCCGGCCTCGATCGCCCGTTCGAGGACGGTTCGAATGGCCGCGGAGAGGCGGTCGGCGCGCCCGCGCTGGACCGTGCCCGCCCGCCGCCGCGGCGAAATACCGGCCTGGTACAGGGCTTCCGACGCATAGATGTTGCCGATCCCGGCGACCACCCGTTGATCGAGCAGCGCGGCCTTGATCGAAGACCGCCGGCCCCGGATGGCGGCGGCCAGCACCGGTCCGCTGAAGGAGTTGGAGAGAGGCTCCGGCCCGAGGCCGGCGAGCAAGGGATGGGCGTCGATGCTGTCGATGTGGTCCAACGTCATCAATCCGAACCGGCGTGCATCGTTGAACCTGATTTCGACGCCCTCGTCGGTGGTGAAGATAATGTGATCGTGGGCGCCCGGCGGTTGATGCGGGACCTCGGCGATGACCATACGCCCCGACATGCCGAGATGGGATATCAGCACCGCGCCGTCGGCGAAGCTGACGACCATATATTTCGCCCGTCGCCCGACGCGGACGACGCGATTGCCCGTCAGCCGTTGGCAAAAGTCCTGCGGCAACGGGATGCGCAGGTCCGGCCGGCGCGCCTCGACATTGGTGAGGCGGCGCCCCTCGAGCACTTTCGCAAGGCCGCGGCAAACGGTTTCGACTTCGGGCAGTTCGGGCATCGGGGACACGGATCGATCTTGTAATGCGCAGGTATAGCGCGTGCCGAGGCGCGTGCAAATGGCGGCCTCGGACGAGCTCGACCGAGGTGGTTCGATCGTCCTCCGCAACTCATGCGACAGGGCTGGTTTCCGCCCATTCGGCACGCTATGGTCCGGCCCATGAAGGCCCCAGGTCCCATCGCAGATCCGACAGCGAATTTCGGATTCCGCGACATTCCGGCCGACCGCAAAGCCGGTATGGTGCGCGCTGTTTTCGACAGCGTGGCCGCTCGCTACGATCTGATGAACGACTTGATGAGCCTCGGCGTTCATAGGTTGTGGAAGGCCGCATTCGTCGATTGGCTGCGGCCGCATAGCGGCATGAAGCTTCTCGATGTCGCCGGCGGCACCGGCGATATCGCTCTGCGTTGCGTCGGCCGTTGCCCGGGCATGGCGGTCGCCGTCTGCGATATCAACACCTCCATGCTGACCGCCGGCCGCCGGCGCGCGATCGATCGCGGCGTTCTTAGCGGTGTCGACTGGATCGCCGGCGATGCGGAAGCGCTGCCTTTCGCCGACCGCTCGGTCGACGCCTACACCATCGCCTTCGGATTGCGCAACGTGACCCGGATCGATGCCGCGCTGAAAGAGGCGCGGCGTGTGCTGCGTCCCGGCGGCCGCTTCCTGTGCCTTGAATTCAGCCGCGTTTCGCTGCCTTGGCTCGAGCGCGCATACGATTCCTATTCGTTTCGCTGGCTGCCCGCTCTGGGGAGCCGGGTCGCCGGCGATCGCGACGCCTACCAGTACCTGGTCGAGAGTATTCGCCGGTTTCCGCCCCAGGACGAGCTGGTCCGGCGGATCGGCGCGGCCGGGCTCGATCAGGTCCGCTTCCGCAACCTGTCGGGTGGCATCGCCGCCATCCATTCGGCGTGGCGGGTGTGAAATGGGTCACGGCGCTCATTGGCACTGCATTTACGAAGACATCAAGACATTCATCGACGAGGAACTGCCCGAACTCGTCAATTCGCTCAACATTATCCTCGAGGAGGATTGGACCGGCGCGCCGGGGGTGATCAACGGCGTCACGCCCGACCAAATCATCTATTTGTCGGAAGCCGACGGCGATTTGCGCCATTTGCTCCTGGTCGCCCGTGACAAGGAAGCCGAACAAAACACCCTGGTCAGTGCCTACCCATTCTGCTGCACCGGCATCGTCCATGATGTCACGCTGGCCGACATCGACGAGGACACCCGCGGCGTCGAAGGCCGCCTCTCCGGCACCATCGATGGGAGCTCGCGGATCACCTTCTTCGACGCCCTCTACGGGCTCAATCGGGCGAAGTATCAAATCGGACAGACCTATCCCTTTCGTCTCGGCGCCATCGCTTACGACGTAAAGCGCCCGGATCGGGACTACGTCGAAATCTCCGATCCGGATCGCAGCCGCATGGTGCGCCAGATGATCCGGGCCGCCGGCGGCGATGTCGGGGACGGCGATGGGCCGCTGAAGCTCGAGCTCGACGGCGCGGCGATGATGTTTCCGATCGAGGAGTGGGAGGCCGGCGATTACAGTTTCTACGCGCCGGTCAAGGAGATCGCATCGTGCGAGCTCGGCGGCCGGACGTTTACCGAGTTGCAAGTCACGCCGTTGCGGCTCGACAACCGCGATTACGATATCGTTCTCTATGCGGCGAAACATAAACTCAGCCAGGGCCTGGAGCTGAACCCCGATGTCGACGTCACCGGCGCGTTCTGGCTTCAGGGCCATCTCGCCGACTAGAGCGCTCCAACCCGGTCCGGCACATGATCATGTTTCGCGCGATCCGCCACATCGGCCGTCTGCTCAAGATTGCGCGCACGCTCGCCCGGCACGACGCGCTGTTTCTGCTCGACCGGCTCGGCGTGGCGCCGGCGGTCAGCCTGGCGGCGCGGCTGGTATCACGCGGCCGCAGCAAAGGCCGCGACGGGGAGCGCCTGGCGGCGGCGTTGGAAGAGCTCGGGCCGTCGTTCATCAAGCTCGGCCAGGCGATGTCCACGAGGGCCGATCTGCTCGGCGACCAGATGACCGCCGATCTGGCCAAATTGCAGGACCGGCTGCCGCCGTTCCCCGGCGCCGCGGCGCGCGCCACGATCGAGCGCGAGCTCGGCATGGCCGTCGAGGAGTGCTTCGAATCCTTCGACGACGTGCCGGTCGCGGCGGCGTCCATCGCCCAGGTCCATTTCGCCATCACCACGGAAGGCCGCGAGGTCGCGGTAAAGATCCTGCGGCCCGGAATCGAGGATGCCTTCGGTCGCGATCTCGACCTGTTCTACTGGATCGCCGAGATCGTCGAGCGCACCCAGCCGTCGTTTCGCCGCCTCAAACCGGTCGAGGTCGTGCGGACGTTTGCCGAAACCGTCGCGCTCGAGATGGATCTGCGGTACGAGGCGGCGGCGGCAAGCGAATTGCGGGAAAATTTCGAGGGCGATCCCTATTTCATCGTCCCCGAGGTCGATTGGGCGCGGACTTCGCGCCGGGTCATGACGCTGGAGCGGATCGCCGGCACGCCGGTCGGCGACGTCGAGGCCCTGGTCGCCGCCGGCCAAGACCTGGATGCCATCCTCGAGAAGGCGGCCTCGGCGTTCTTCAACCAGGTGTTCCGCGACGGCTTCTTCCATGCCGATATGCACCCGGGCAATCTGTTCATCGACGACGACGGCAACCTGGTCGCCGTCGATTTCGGCATCATGGGCCGGCTCGACAGAAAGACCCGGTATTTCCTGGCGGAAATGCTGATCGGCTTCCTGACCGGTGACTATCGCGGCGTGGCCGAGGTCCATTTTCGCGCCGGCTACGTGCCGACGGACAAATCGGTCGACGCGTTCACCCAAGCCTGCCGCTCGATCGGCGAACCGTTGCTCGGCCGACCGCTCCATGAGATTTCGCTGGCCCGGCTGTTGGGTCAATTGTTCGAGGTCACCGAGGTCTTCGAAATGGAGACCCAGCCACAACTATTGCTATTGCAGAAAACCATGCTATTGGCGGAAGGCATGGGGCGCCGCCTCAATCCGGAGATCAATATGTGGGAACTGGCGCGACCGCTGATCGAGGACTGGATTCGCGACAATTTGGGCCCCGAAGCGCGGCTGCGCGACGCCGCCGATGATTTCCGCGGCGCCGTCGAGCGGTTGCCGGCCTTTCTCGCCGAGGCCGATCGCGCGCTGCAGATGTTCGGCGATGGCGGCCTCCGTTTGCATCCCGAATCGGTCCGCGCCTTGCGCGGCGGGCGGAATTCGGCCGCCCTGCTGTGGCCGTTGTGGTTGGCGGTGGCCCTGCTCGCGGTCATCACCATCGCCGTGCTCTAGGCCCCGCCGATGGCCGAAAAGGCAAAACCCAAACGCCAGCTGCGCGTGAAAAAGCGCCGATCCAAGGCGATGATCGGCAAGACCGCATGGTTTCTTGCCTTGGGCGCTTGTTGGATCGCGCTCGGCCTCGTCGCCATGGGCGTGCCACTGATTGCCCGACCTCCTGCCGATCTGTTTTTTTGCGCCATCCTGTCGGTGGCCGGCGCGGGCCAGGTCATCCTGCCGCTGCGCGACGGCTACGGCCGTGCGACTTTTTCCGAGATGGCCAGTGGCACCGTGTTCCTGGCCGCCGCCGGCACGTTGCTGATCCTCCGCCCCGAGGACATCGTCATGGTCTCGCTCCTGCTGGCGGCGTTCCTGTCGGCCGAGGGCGTCATCAAGCTGGTGTTCGCGATCCAGCTCCACAGCGGACACGAAAAGGCGTGGGCGATTTTCTCCGCGTTGTTGACCTTCGGTCTCGCCGTCATGGCCTGGGTCCGCTGGCCGGCGGCGGCGCTTTGGGTGCTGGGATTGGTGATCGGCCTCTATCTGGCCATGGGCGGGTGGAGCTTCGTCGCCCTCGGTCTCGGCGCGCGTCGTCCACGGCGGCGGGTTCGCTGACCCTTGGCCCGCGGTCCGGTATGCTCCCGTAGCAACCTTGTTCTGTGCTAGACTCCATTCCTACAATTGAATTCACCTCACCGATCGAGCAGGACCCAACCGATGACCAATCAAGATCCGCCGGACAAGCCGGAGCCGGCCGCTTCCGAACCAAAGGCCGAGACCACCGACCAGGCGTCGGGCGCGCTCGGCGGAATCGCCGACACGCCCGAAAAACTCGTCCACGCCTTCGAGGATCTGGTCAAGCAGCACCGAAACTGGTTTCTCGTGCTCGGCGTCGTCTGGATCGTCCTCGGCAGCGCGGCGATCATCGTCCCGCAGATCGCGTCGCTGGCGGTCGAACTGCTGGTCGGTTGGCTGCTGGCGGTCGGCGGTATCGCGACGCTGATCCATGCGTTTCGCTGCAAGGGGTGGCAGGAAGTCGTCATGGCGGTCATCAGCGGCATCCTCTATCTCGCTGCCGGCGTGATCCTGCTTCTGTTCCCGCTCCAAGGCGTGCTGACGCTCACCCTGCTGCTCGGTGTCATCTTCGTCGTCGAGGGAATATTGCGCTGCATCATCGCGGTTCGGGCGCGGCCGACCGATGGCTGGGGCTGGATGCTTGCCGGCGCCATCGCGACGATCGTGGTCGGGTTGCTGATCTGGGGCGAGTGGCCGTCCTCGGCCGCCTGGGCGATCGGCCTTCTGGTCGGCATTCAGCTCGTGTTCAGCGGCTGGAGCATGGTCGCGGTGGCCAACGCCGCCAAGGACAAGTAGGCGGCCGGGCCGAATACCGGAAGCCCGCCGCAACCGGCCTTCGACGCCCGACCGATCCGCCATTGCCCCAGCCTGCCGGCGGCACTAGGTTAAGCTTCGGAAATGGTGTCCCATGAGGGCAAGATGTTGAAGGGTAAGCGAATTCTACTCATCGTTTCGGGTGGGATCGCGGCCTATAAGAGCCTCGACCTGATCCGTCGGCTGCGCGAACGGGGCGCGTCGGTTCGTTGTGTCCTGACCAGGGGCGGCGCCGAATTCGTCACCCCGTTGTCGCTCGCCGCGTTGAGCGAGGAAAAAGTCCACACTGACCTGTTCTCGCTCACCGACGAAAGCGAAATGGGACATATCCGCCTGTCGCGCGCCGCCGACCTCGTCGCCGTGGTACCGGCCAGCGCCGATATCCTGGCCAAGATGGCCCACGGGCAGGCCGACGATCTGGCGACCACGTTGCTGCTGGCAACCGACAAGGACGTCTTGGCCGCCCCGGCCATGAATGTCCGCATGTGGCACCATGCGGCGACCCAAGCCAATATCTCGACCCTTGGCGCGCGCGGTGTCCGTTTCGCCGGGCCGGTCGAGGGCGATATGGCATGCGGCGAATTTGGCATGGGACGGATGGCGGAGCCCGAAGCCATCATCGCCGCCATCGAGGACTATTTTCACAGCGACGCGCCGTTGTCCGGCCGCCGCGCTTTGGTGACCAGCGGGCCGACCGTCGAGGCGATCGACCCGGTGCGCTACATCGCCAACCGCTCGTCGGGCAAGCAGGGGCATGCCATCGCCGCCGCGTTGTCCCGGCTCGGCGCGGCGACGGTGCTGGTTGCCGGGCCGACCCGCGAAGCCGATCCGGCCGGCGTCGACGTCGTCCATATCGAATCGGCGCGCGACATGCTCGCCGCCTGCGAGGCCGCGCTGCCGGTCGACGTCGCGGTTTGCGCCGCCGCGGTCAGCGATTGGCGGTCCGACGGGATCGCGGAGAACAAGCTGAAAAAGAACGGCGGCGGCCCGCCCGATTTGTCGTTGACCGAGAACCCGGACATCCTTGCCACCCTGGCCCGGTCCGGAAACCAACGGCCCGCCCTTGTCGTCGGATTCGCCGCCGAGACCGAGTCCGTGGTCGAGAACGCGCGGGCCAAGCTCACGCGCAAGGCATGCGACTGGATTCTGGCCAACGACGTATCGCCGGCGACCGGCACCTTCGGCGGTGACGCCAATACGGTTCACCTGATCGGTGCCGATTTCGACGAACCGTGGCCAAGCTTGAGCAAGACCGACGTCGCCGAGCGGCTCGGCCGGCGGGTCGCCGATCACTTCAAGGATGGTTCATGAATGCGGTCGAGGTGACGGTGCGGCGCCTGCCGCACGGCGCCGACCTGCCCTTACCCGCGTACGCGACGGACCGGGCCGCGGGGATGGACTTGGCCGCCGCGGTGGCGACCGATCTCGTGCTGACGCCGGGCGGGCGCGCTCTGGTACCGACCGGAATCGCGCTCGCCTTGCCGGCCGGATACGAGGCCCAGGTCCGACCCCGTAGTGGGCTGGCCCTCAAGCACGGCATCATGGTCGCCAACAGTCCGGGTACGATCGACGCCGATTATCGCGGCGAAGTGCAGGTCATCCTGATCAATGCCGGCGAGGCGCCGTTCACCATCGGCCGTGGCATGCGGATCGCCCAGCTGGTGGTGGCGCCGGTGGCGGCGGTGGTTTGGGCGGAAACCGAAGCGCTGCCCGAAAGCGGTCGCGGCGGCGGCGGCTTCGGATCCACGGGCACGTCCTAACCGGGCGCCGGCTGCATGGATGGAAAGATGGAAATATCCGACGCCCAGCTGCACCGTTATGCCCGCCATGTCATTCTCGATGAGGTCGGCGAGGAGGGCCAGGCGCGGTTGTTGCAGGCGAAAGTCCTGGTCGTCGGCGCCGGCGGCCTCGGCGCGCCGCTGATCCAATACCTGGCGGCGGCCGGCGTGGGCACACTGGGAATCATCGACGACGACGCCGTCGAACTCTCGAATCTCCAACGCCAAGTGCTGTTCCGCACCGACCAGTTGGGGCGGCCCAAGGTCGATTGCGCGGTCGAGGCGGTGGCGGCGATCAATCCGGAAATCCTGGTCCGGCCTTACAACCGCCGCCTGACCGCCGAAAACGCCGCCGACATCATCGACGACTACGATCTGGTCGCCGACGGCAGCGACAACTTCACCACCCGCTACGTGCTGAACGACGCCTGCTTTTTCGCCGCCAAGACCTTGGTCGGCGGCGCCTTGCTGCGGTTCGACGGCCAGCTCTCGACCTTCAAGGCTTATGTGGAGGGTGAGCATCCCTGCTACCGCTGCCTGTTTCCCGACAGGCCGCCCGCCGATCTGGTCCCGCGCTGCGAGGAGGCGGGGATATTCGGCGCCGTCGCCGGCGTCGTGGGGTCGCTGCAGGCGACCGAAGTCCTCAAGGAAATCCTCAGCCTCGGTCAATCGCTCTCCGGGCGCTTGCTGCTCTATGACGGCTTGGCGGGAAGTTTTACGACGCTGACCGTCAAGCGCGACCCGGCCTGCGCGCTATGCGGCGCGATCCCGTCGATCGGCGACGACGATATCGGCCGCGCCTGATCAAATTTCCAAAGCCAAGGCCCGATCGAGCGTGTCGACTAACAGGTTGGCGTTGGCGCGCGAGAAGACCAGCGGCGGCTTGATCTTGATGACATTGTCGAAGGGGCCGTCGGTCGACAGCAGCACGCCCATGTCCTTGGCCCGATTGACCACCGCTTTGGCGGCCGCGGTCGCTGGATCCCGCGTCGTCCGGTCGGTGACCAGCTCGACGCCGACAAAGAGACCGAGCCCGCGGACGTCGCCGATCATGGCATGAGAGGTCCGGAGGCCGCGCAGGCGCTCGAGGAGATATTTGCCGACCTGGCGCGCATTGTCTTGCAGGTGCTCGTTTTCGATCACGTCGAGAACGGCCATGCCGACGGCGCAGGAGACCGGGTTGCCGCCGAACGAATTGAAATACTCCATGCCGTTGGCGAACGATCGGGCGATCGCCGGCGAGGTGACCACGCAGGCCAGCGGATGGCCGTTGCCGATCGGCTTGCCGAGGGTGACGATGTCGGGCACCACGCCTTGGGTCTCGAAGCCCCACATGGCACTGCCGACGCGGCCAAAACCGACCTGGACCTCGTCGGCAATGGTGACCCCGCCGGCGCCACGGACCGCGGCATAAGCGGCCTTCAAGTATCCCGGCGGGAGCTCGATCTGTCCGCCGCAGCTCAACAGGGATTCGGCGATCAGGAACGCCGGCGGCGTGTTGGCGCCGGTCAACGCGTCGACGGTTCGCGTCACGTCCTCGGCATAGGCCTGGCCGGTGGCCGGGGTCATGCCGCGATGAGGTCCGCGATAGGGGTCGGGCATGGCGACCTTGTGGACATCGGGCTTCAAGCCCTGGCCGCCGGGCCCTTCGCACTTGTAGGGGCTGAGGCCGACCAGCGTCGACGTGTTGCCGTGATAGGCGCCGTCGAGCACGACGGCGTCGCCGCGACCGGTATGGGTGCGTGCCAGGCGCACCGCCAACTCGTTGGCCTCGCTCCCCGAACAGACGAAGAAACAGACGCCGAGCGGCTCGGGCAGGAGCGCCGTCAGGCGGGCGGCATAATCGACGACCGTTTCATGGAGGTAGCGGGTATTGGTGTTGAGCATCGTGGCTTGGTGGCCGAGCGCCGCGACCACATGGGGGTGGCAATGGCCGACGTGGCAAATGTTGTTGACGCAATCGAGATAGGCGCGCCCGCGGTGGTCGATCAGCCACACGCCGTCGCCGCGGACGATCTCGAGCGGATGGCTGTAACTGAGGCTGAGCGAGGGTCCGAGCCGTTGCTGCCGAGCCGCGCGCAGGCGATCGTGATCGCGGCCGGGAGGACCGAGTGCCTCCGGCGGCAGGCCGAGAACCAGATTGGGGTCGGGGCAGATCGCGCGCCACACCGCAATGCGTTGCCGTTCCCCGACCCCGGGAAAGTTTCCATCCAGGCCCAACAGGTCGGTCATGATTTGGAAATGGAGGTGGGGCGCCCAGCCGCCGTTCTCGTCGGGCTCGCCGAACCAACCGATGCGGTCGCCCGTCGCGACGTCGGTCCCGGGCGCGAGTCCGTCGAGGCTGTCGCGGCTGAGATGTCCGTAAAGGGTCCAGAAGCGGGGGCCGTCCGGAAGGGTCGGGTGTTCGAGGATGATCGTCGGGCCGTAATCGTAGGGCGCGGCGTTGTCGACCGCGCTGATGACCCGGCCAGCGATCGGGGCGTGCACCGGATGCCGGCGGGGGCCGAACAGATCGATGCCGAGGTGGACGGTCCGCGTCGCCGAGCCGTCATCCGAGGAGAACTGCGGGCCGAGATAGACCGCGCGGTCCTCGCCGTATCCGCCGATTGCGAAATCGGCATCATGCCGCGCCAGCCAGTCGGCGACGAATTCGGTATAGGCGGCCGGGTCGGCGGCATGCTCCACGCCCGGCGCCCCATCGGTCATCGGCAAATAGATCTTGCGCGCCCGTCGCAGGTCGGTGCCGAGGACGGGGGCAAAACGGGCCCGGTTCTCGGCCAGCCAACCGGCCACTTCGGCCCCCCGCGGCACGGCTGGATAGCCGCACCGGTCGCGGAGTGTGAAATGGGCGAAATCCGGATTGATGCCAGCCAGGCGGCGCAACAGTTCGAGGGCCGGTCGCCGGCTGATCAGCAGGTACTCATTGTCGGGGTGCGCGGCGCCGCGGTGCGAGGAGATGCAGACGCTCATCGCCAGCCGCAGCGCGACGAGGTCCATCAATACCGCCAACTCGGCTTCTTGCAGCGGAAAGACGTCGTGATAGCCGGCGGCGACGTGGCCGGCACCCGCCAGCGGATCGGTGTGATCGAGCAGCGCGTAGGCGAGGGTGACCGCGAGGTCATTGATCTGCCGACCCCAGACCATGTCGCCGAAATCGATCAGGCCGGTGATTTCCTCGGGGTCGGCCGCATCGACCAGGACGTTGTAATCGTTGGCGTCCTGATGAATGACCGCGCAGCGCAGCCCGCCTAAGCGCGGGCCAACGACGGCCTCGTAGCGATCGAAAACCGTCGCCACGAGAGCGCGGTCTTCCGGCGGTTCGATGGCCTCGACGTAGTCTCGGCAGGCGGCGGCATTGTCGAGGTTCCACAGGAAGTCGGGGCGAATCGCGGCCGGATGCATGAAGCCCTGAAGGGCGCTGTCCACCCGCCCCATGAAACGTCCGAGGTTCGTGAGCAGGCGGGGCGATTTGGGCGCCTCCTTGAGAACGGTGCCGGGCAGGTAGGTCAACATTCGGACCAGATTGCCGTCGCCGTCGCCGAGGGTGGCGAGTCCGTTACCGTCTCGGGCCGGGCAGACGCGGGGCACGCCGAGCGCCGGATCGCGGTCCGCGAGATGCCGCAGCGCAGCGTTCTGCATGGTGAGGAATTCCAGGCTTTCTGCCGAATTGGCGATTTTCAGGACATAAGAGTCCGAATCGATGCAGCATATCCGCGCATTCTGGTCGCGTTCCGAATCGAGGGTCTCGATCGCGCCGTCTATACCGAAATGGGTGGCGGCGATGTCCGCCAGCGCGGAACTATCGAGGCGCGGCGGCGCGGTATCGAAGCTGGTGACGGTCATCGGCCCGTTTGTACATCGAAAGGACGACTATTGGCGCAACTTGCCGCCTGTCACAAGGCCCGATCCTTGATGGCTATCGTGTGCGCCATCCGCTGGACGTCACACGCCCGGTGTCACGATTTCGGATTGGCGGCTGGCGACAGGTCGACGCCGAGGGCGCTGCCGACATAATGGCAGGCGATACGGCCTGCATCTTCCGTCTTGAACGCGCTGGGATCGAGGCAGTATTCGAGCCACAAGCCGTCGAGCACGGCATTGGCGCCGATCGCGAGCCGCGCCAGTTCGGGCCCGGCGACCGGGCGCCCCGCCGCGGCGAGGACATCGGCGATCAGCCCGGTCAGCGCCCGCCGGTAGGCGCCGTAGGTTTCCGCATGGGCCGCGCGAATGGTGTCATGGGTATAGGTCAGCGCCCAGAAATTGACCCAGACGCGAAGCAGATTGGGATCTAGGCTCGGGGTCTGAAAACACGCCAGGACGAATCCGCGCAGCCGGGCAATGGGGGCCTCGCCGGCCTGCTCCGCCTCGTCGAGACATTGCCGCAGCAGGCGCGCCGCCAATATTCGATAGGCTTCGCCGACGACCGCTTCCTTGCCGCTGAAATAATGGGTGAGCAGGCCCGGGGCGACCCCCGCCAGCGCCGCGATCTTGCGCACCGTGGTGCCGTGGTAGCCGTGCGCGGCAAGACAGTCGAGGGTCGCCTCGACGAAGGCCTGGCGACGGCGCTCTTCGCCTTTGCGGCGGAATTTGACCGTATCGCCGGCCATCGGGCCCTGCCTCTCCGCGTTTCGTCGATCGGGTGATCGCGCACCCTGTTGACGAGCGTTTGTTGGAATTGTACATTCGTACAATTACTGCATTTGACTTCTTTGGACAAGGCAAAGGTGGTGCGCCATGACCGAGCTCAGACTTCTCGACGCACGGCCGACGGACGCCGGTTTGCGCGTGCGCTGGGCCGGTTCGGAGGGTGATTCGACGTTTCCCTGGTTCTGGCTGTGCGACCATGGCGAAGACGAAGGCAGCCTCGACCCGAGAACGCTGCAGCGCCGCGTCGACACCTTTGCCATTCCGGCCGATATCCATGGCGTCGACGTCCGCATCGAGGAGGGCGGCGATCGCCTCGCCGTAATCTGGAACAACGGCCAAGCCGCGAGCGAGTACTCGGCCGAGTTCCTCGCCGCCATCGCAGACCTTGCGCCCAGCCCGGATCACGTCGGAGCGGAGCAAAGCCCGGCCTATTGGACGGCGGCGGACGCGCCCGACCCGCTGCCCATGGTCGCCAATGACGGGCTCCTGGCCGACGACCGGGTCCTGCGCGAGATGCTGGTGAATATTTACGTGTGGGGGCTCTGCGTGGTCGACGGCGTGCCGGCGACGGTCGAGGCGACGGCGGCGATCGCCAACCGCGTCGGCTATGTCCGGCGGACCATTTTCGGCGGTGTGTCGACCCTGTCGGCGGAACTCGAGGAACACGCCGACACCGCCTATTCGACCGAATATCTCGAGCCCCATACGGACGCCACCTACAGCCACGATGCGCCCGGCCTGCAAATGTTCAACTGTGCAGAATTCGACGGCAGCGGTGGCGAGAGCATCCTGGTCGACGGGTTCGCGGTCGCCCGATCGATCGCGGCCGATGCGCCCGCGTCTTACGAGACCCTGACCCGGGTCATCGTTCCGGGACGCTACGTCGAGCCGGGTGTCTATCTGAACGCCGAGCGGGCGCCGCTGCGGTTGGATTCGCGCGGCGAGCTCGTGCAGATTACGTTCAACAACTATGACCGCGCGCCGTTCTGTCTTCCCGAGCCCGAGATGACCGCGTTCTACCAGGCCTATGGCGAGCTTCATCGGCGCCTGTGCGATCAGGCGAATTGGCTCAAGATCCGACTGCGCCCCGGCATGGCGCTGATCTTCAACAATTGGCGCGTTCTCCATGGCCGCATGAGCTACACCGGCAAACGGGTCTTCCACGGCTGCTATGTGAACCGGGAGGACTACGAAAGCCGGCTGCGTGTCCTGCGCTTCGAATCACGCGATTGAATCTGTTGTCGCCGGAGTGCTGGAATGATCCGTAGATTCGGTGCCGAAACGGCGTTGTTGCTGGTCGACGTGCAACAGGGCGTCGACGCGCTCGCCTATTGGGGCGGGCCGAACGCCCGGCGCAACAACCCGGACGCGGAGGCGGCCATGCGGCGGCTTCTCGACGGCTGGCGACAGCAGGCGCTTCCCGTTGCCTTCACGCTCCACGATTCGCGTGAAGCGGCCTCGCCACTCAAACTCTCCCAACCAGGCGGGCGGCTGAAGGAGGGGTTCGAGCCCCGCGAGGATGACATCACGGTCCGGAAAGACGTCAACAGCGGGTTCATCGGAACCAATCTCGAGCTCGCGTTGCGCCGACGGGGCGTCAACCGCCTAGTGGTGGCGGGGTTCTTCACCAATATGTGCGTCGAGACGACCGTGCGCATGGCGGGCAATCTGGGTTTCGACACCTACCTCGTGCCCGAGGGTTGCGCCTGCACCAATCGGCTGGCGCCGGACGGCACCGATTTCGATCCGGATTTGATCCACCGCACCACGGTGGCCAACTTGCACGGCGAGTTTTGCACGGCGATCGCATCCGCGGACGCATTGGCGCTGCTGGTGGACGACCGCGCCGACATGGAACGGGTACAAGGAAATGAATGAGCTACGCAAGACGGCGATCGGGGGCTACGGCGCTCAGGACATGGTCGCGCCGCTGAGGCGGGTCATCATGCACCGGCCGAATTCGGCGATGACCGGCGCCGACCCGGCGATTTGGCACTATGCGGCGGCCCTCGACGGCGCCGCACTCGCCGCCCAATACGAAGCCTTCGCCGCGTTGGTCGCGGCGACCGGCGCCGAGATCCTGTGGACCGACGACGCCGGCGACGGTCTCGCCGATGCCGTCTTCACCCACGATCCTTCGCTGGTCACCGCAGCCGGCGCGGTGCTGCTCAACATGGGCAAGGCGCTGCGCCAGCCCGAGGTCGCGCTTCACGACCGCACCTATCGCCGGCATGGCATACCGATCTTGGGGCGGATCGCCGATCCGGGGCGGGTCGAAGGCGGTGACTGTGTCTGGCTCGATCGGGACACATTGACCGTCGGCCGCGGCTTCCGGACCAACCAAGCCGGGATCGACCAGCTCGCCGCACTCCTCGAGCCGCTCGGCGTCGAGGTCGTCGCCTTCGATCTGCCGATGTGGGAGGGCGAGGCGGCCTGCCTTCACCTGATGTCGCTGATCAGCCTGCTCGACCAAGACCTGGCGCTGATCTATCGGCCGCTGCTGCCGGTCGCGCTCTACCAGCTCCTCATCGCGCGGGGCGTGACCCCGGTCGAGGCGCCGGTCGACGAATTCGCGGCGACCAAGGGCCTCTGTCTCAATATTCTCGCGGTGGCGCCGCGCCATGGTGTGATGATCGACGGCGCGCCGGAAACCGTCCGCCGCCTGGTCGACGCCGGCTGTCGCATCGACACCTTCCCCGGCGACGCGATCTGTATTCCCTGTGAAGGCGGCCCGACCTGTATGACGCGCCCGGTGCTGCGAAGTTAGCTTGCCGTTCAGGCCACGGTCTGGCGCGCCACTTGGCGGTCCTGCATGAGCCGAAACCGCCGATAGAGGTGCCGCGCCACGACCGCCTCGACCACCAACACAGCGATGGCCGCCAGCGCCCACGGCTGATCGGCGAGGTATTCGGTGCCCCGGGCCGCCATTTCGTTTCTGTTGAGCAGCATCAGCGGCAGGTCGTAGAGGCCGTGGAAGAGGATCGGCACGGCCAGAGCCTTGGCCAAGAATTCGGACCGTCGCGCCGGCATCACATGGGCGAGGCCGACATAGAAACCCATCAGCACGCCGTCGAGGGCATGGGCCGGCACCGCGGTCAGCGCCCGCGCGATCGCCACCTGCCACCCGCCGTCGGAGACATAGAGGATGTTTTCCAATCCGGCGAAACCGAGCGAGGCGGCGACACCGTAAACGATTCCGTCCATCGGTTCGTCGAAGGCATCGTGGCGTGCGGCGTAGAAATAGAGCACCAGGAATTTCAGCGCTTCTTCCGGGATCGCCGCCTCGAGGAAAGCGGCGGCGGCGGCGAAGACGAAGGGATCGCTGAAATCGGAAAGCACGCGGCCGATAAAAAACCAGGCGGCGAGAAGCGGCGTCACCGTCACCATGCCGAGCAGGAACGTCGCCATGACCACCCGGGGCGGCTCGCGAAAGGCGTCGCGGTGGCGCACGTACCACAGGATGACCAGGACCGGCAGTAGCGCTGCCGCCAGCAGCTCCAGGGATAAGCTCATTCGAGCGTGGTCTTGCCCTTGAATCGGCAGAGGTCGCGGACGACGCAGCGCGGACAGTCGGGCTTGCGCGCCTTGCAGACGTAGCGGCCATGGAGGATGAGCCAGTGGTGGGCGTGGAGCTTGTAGTGCTCCGGGACCGCCCGCTCGAGCTTCATCTCGACCTCGAGCGGCGTCTTGCCGGGGGCCAATCCGGTGCGGTTACCGACCCGGAAGATGTGGGTATCGACGGCGATCGTCGGCTGGCCGAAGGCGATGTTGAGAACCACGTTCGCGGTCTTGCGCCCGACCCCCGGCAGCTTCTCCAGCGCCTCGCGATCCCGGGGTACGATGCCGCCATGATCGTTGAGCAGGATCTCGCTGAGCTTGATGACATTCTTGGCCTTCGAATTATGGAGGCCGATGGTCTTGATATAGTCGCGCAACCGCGCCTCGCCGAGCGCCACCATCTGCTGCGGCGTGTCGGCGGCCTTGAACAGCGGCCCGGTCGCCTTGTTGACGCCCTTGTCCGTGGCTTGGGCCGAGAGGACGACGGCGACCAGCAACGTATAGGGATTGATGTGCTCGAGCTCGCCGCTGGGCGCCGGCCGCTCCGCCGACAGGCGGCGAAAGAATTCCTCGACATCGGCTTTTCTCATGGCCGCCACTGTAGCGCGCCGGCGCGTGCCCGCAAATGGTGGTGCGGGGGCCACGCGTTGAGGGAGAGTCGCCCAATCTCGATGTCACTTGGTATATGATGATCGCGCCATGGATCAGCGAAACCAACTCGATGATGGGCCGAGCAGGCTCGCGGTGACGCTCTTCGACGCCGTATTAACGCCCCACCGCAGCCTGAGCCCGCTCGGCTTCTGGTTGGTCATGGGCTCGGTCGCCGCGATTAGCTTTACCGCCGGGCTCGCCTTCCTGCTGCAGGGGGCGTGGCCGGTGGTGGGATTCTTCGGTCTCGACGTGCTCCTCGTCTATTGGGCCTTCAAGGCGAGCTACCGCAGCGGCCGCCTCTATGAGACCGTGCGATTGACCCGCGATCAGCTGATCGTGCGGCGGGTCTTCCCGGGCGGCGGCGTCAAGACCTGGTCGTTCAAGCCCCATTGGCTGCGCGTCAACCTCAATGACCCGGATCAGCATCATAGCCGGCTCGTCGTATCGTCGCGCGAGGATCATGTCGCCATCGGCTCCTTCCTTACGCCCGAAGAACGGGCCGACCTCGCCGACGCGCTCGAAACGGCGCTGCGCCGGGCGCGCGGCCCGGCCTGAACGCTTAGCTTTTTATTCGGCACTGCAACTAGCGGGCATGCGATGACGCGGCACGGCGAGTTTCGCGATATTCTTCTGCTCTTGCTGCTGGGGACCGTCTGGGGCGGATCGTTCCTGCTGATCAAGATCTCGGTCGACACCGTACCGCCGCTGACCATTGCCGCCGTCCGGTTGGCGATCGCGGCCGTGTGCCTGGCGGCGCTCGCCCGCGCGCTCGGTCAGCGGCTGCCCGATTCGCTCCGCGGTTGGAGCATCTACTTGGCGATCGGGTTCTTCGGCAACACACTGCCGTTCGCCTTGATCGGTTATGGAGAGATCCACATCGACAGCGGCGTGGCCGCCATCCTGATGGCCGGCGTCCCTTTGTTCACCCTGGTGATGGCGCATTATTTCGTGCCCGGCGAACGCACCACCGTCGCAAAGCTGGCGGGAATTTCTATCGGCTTGAGCGGTATCGTCGTTCTGGTCGGGGTCGACGCGCTTGGCGGGCTGGGCGCGCAATTCATTGGTCAACTCACCGTCTTGGGCGCCGCGTTCAGCTATGCTCTGGTCAATATCTTCGCCAGCCGCATCCGTCATCTGCCGCCGGCGGCCAACGGGGCGGCGGCGATGATCGGCGCGTCGCTGTGGGCGGTGCCGGCGAGCCTGATCGTCGACCAACCTTGGACTCTCACGCCGGATACCCGATCCCTGGCCGCGTTGCTCGCCCTCGGGCTGATCAGCACGGCGGCGGGCAATGTCCTGTTCTTCCGCATCATGTCGCTGGCCGGGCCGTCGTTCTTGTCGCTGGTGAATTTCATCGTCCCGGTGATGGGCGTGTTCTGGGGGTGGCTGATCCTGTCCGAGCGACTCGGCTGGAAGACGCTCGCCGCCCTGGTCCTGATCCTGACCGGTATCGCCGTCGTGCGTTGGGGAACAGGAATTGGCCGGCGCGGTGTCTCGACCGCTCGGAAGGACGGCACCAAGGGGCTATAGCCCGAGGACATCGACCATCGAATAGAGCCCCGGGGCCTGGCCCCGCGCCCACAACGCGGCCCGCACCGCGCCTTTGGCGAACAGCCGGCGATCGGACGCGATATGGCCGAGCACGACGCGTTCGCCGTCGCCGGCGAAGATGACCTGGTGTTCGCCGACCACGTCGCCGCCGCGCAGTGTGGCGAAACCGATCTCGCCTTCGGGCCGGGGCCCGACCTGACCCTGACGCGCCATGCGCGCCACCGCCTCGAGATCGGCACCGCGGCCTTCGGCGGCGGCGCGACCGAGCATGAGCGCGGTGCCGGAGGGCGCATCGACCTTGTTGCGGTGATGCATCTCGACCACTTCGATGTCGTAGCCGGGACCGAGAACGCCGGCCACCTGGCGCACCAGATCGACCAGCAAGTTGACCCCGACGCTCATATTGCCGGCCATCACGATCGGCGCATGGCGGGCCGCGGCGGCCACCTTGTCTTGTGCCGCATTGTCCAATCCGGTGGTGCCGATGACCAGGGCGCAGGGCGCCTGCGCCGCCAACGCGGCATGGCGCACGGTCGCCGCCGGGACGGTGAAATCGATCACCACGTCGACGGCGGCGAACAGGTCGACCGGGTCGTCGCCGACCACGACGCCGATCGGTTCGAGCCCGGCCAGCGCCGCCATGTCCTTGCCGACCGCGGCGCTTCCCGGCGTCTCGGTGCCGCCGGCGAGGACGCAATCCGCCGCCGCCGCGACCTCGCGCGCCAGCATCCGGCCCATGCGGCCGGCGCAGCCGACGATCCCGATCCTGGATTCGGTCATCTCGTTGCCCCCAAAATCAGTTCCTCCAGCGATTGCCCGCCCGCCGTTCTACTCGATCGCGGGGGCGGCCGCCAAGCTCTCGAAATGGCCGAGCCAGTGCCGCTTCAATTCGGCCTCGGTGGCACCGACGTCGTAGGCCGGCGAGGTGATCGGCAGCGCCCGCATGACCGCGACCTTGACGATCCCCTGCATATTCGGGGTCAGATCGCCCCATGGCTCGAAGTGAAGCAGCAGCTCGTCGAACACGGCCGTGCCGCGCGCGATATAGGCGGCCTCGCCCTTGAAGCGGTAACCCTTGCGAGCCAGCGGATCGACGAAGTTGATCTCGATCGCCGGGTTGGCGGCGAGGTTGGCGATCGTCGCCGGCGAGCGCAAATTCGAGAACAGGATGGTGTCGTCGTCGAGCACCGTCATCGTCCCCTTGGGCGACAGGTTGGGGGACCCGTCTTGGCAGATCGTGGCGACGAAGCCGAGCCGCTGCTCGGTGATCACGCGTTTCATGTCGTCGGTCAAAATGCCCATCACCGGCCTCTTTCGCACAATTCGGAGTGGACGGAAATTTGCGCCGATTTCGATCGCGGGGCAACGTATTATGGGCCTTCCTGTTCATTGGAAGCGGAAACGTGTGAGCGACCCATGACCGACCGCAGGCCCGACACGGATGGCTTTGTCGACCTTTGGCCGACGACGATGATGCACCGCCGGTTGCCTGGCCACGAGGCGGCGAACCAGGTGCTGGGCGCGCTGATCCTCGAGCTCGATGGCGCTCGCCAGGACCTCACCACCGATTATCTCGCCGACAACTTCATGGCCATAGACCATCCCGCGGTCGATTGGCTACGCCAATGCGTCAACAAGACGGTGGGCGACTATTTCGCCCGCTGCGGCATGACCTACGCCATCGACTGGACAATCCAGGGCTGGCCCAACGTCAACCGCTTCGGCGATTACCACGACCTCCACAACCATCCCCATGCCTATCTCAGCGGAACCTATTACGTCGCGGTTCCCGACGAGCAAGAGCCGCTGGAGACCCGTGCCGACGTGCGGCCGGGACGGATAACCTTCCACGATCCGCGCGGCGCGGCGGCCAACATGACGGCGATCAAGGGCGACCCCTATATCGAGGCCGAGTATACGGTCGATCCCGAGCCCGGCCTGGTCCTGCTGTGGCCGGCCTTCCTCAATCACTTCGTCCATCCCAACCTGTCGCGGTCGCCGCGCATCAGCATCAGCTTCAACATCGTCCTCAAGTGGCGCGACGACTATCTGCCGGTGCAGGTTTAGGTCGATATGATGCTGAGGAAAGGGCCGTGCGCACCCGCTGGTCCGCTCCACATTCAGCCGCCGGCGGCGCGGCGTTCCTTGAACGACAGGATGCGGTAGGCGCGTTCGTCGGCCAAATATTCGCGGCCGTCGATCTGGCCCGGCAGCTTGTCGGCGAGCACCTGCCGCACGTCCTCCCACACCTCTTCGCGGGCGCGATAATACTGGTGCTTGGCATGGCCGAGGCTGGTCGTGTCGACGCTGCGGCAGTCGACGAGCGTGACCTTGCGCGGCAAATTGTCCTTCAGCCGCGGGCCCTCTGAGCCGAGGCGATCGGGGTTGTTCTTGGTCACGTCGCTGATCGTCAGCGCCTGGTCGTCGGGCGAATAGTAGATGTGGACGGCGCGCGCCAGGTTGGGCAGCTGGCGCAGCTTGTAGTCGTGCTCGAAGGTGTCGTTGTCCTCGTCGGCGGCCATCAGGAAGACGTTGTCGAACATCCGCGGCAGGTCGCCCCAACCGAGCTCGCCGCGCAAACCCTGGACCGCGTGACGGAGGGCGAAGTTACCCATCGAGTGGGCGACGAGATGCAGCGAATGGCGGCAATAGTCACTGCGATCGAGTGCGGTCAGGTACTCGCGCAGACGGAGGATGGAGCGCGCCACCGCGACGCCCGACGCGCGCGCGTCCTGGCGGTCGCTGAGATATGAAATCATCGGCACCATCTCGCCATTGGCGGGCCATGAGAAGACGAACACATTGGGCTCGTTATCGTCGTACTGATAGCGATCCTTGATCTCCGCGCCGCGCGCCAGCGCGTCCTCGAAGGTCGAGGCATAGCCGTGAATCAGAACGATGGTATCGCTCTTGCCGGAGGCCATGCGCTCGCGCACGGTTTCGAAGATCTCGTCGCTGCCGAGCACCCGTTTCTCTTCGTCCTTGACGATTTTTTCCTTGGCCAGCCGCACCGACCGCACGGTGTAATCCTTGCCCTGGGCCTTGGGGCGGTCGACCACCGCCTTGCCGTAGCGCAGATAGTAGGGACCCTTCTCGTGGAAGCGGTTGCCGAACTCGGGTTTGTTTGCGGTACCGGTGAAGTCGCGGTTGGTGGCGAAGAAGACATCGACCATGGGGTTATCCTCCGTTGCGAACGCGTGTGCGGATACGACGACACCAACCCCAGGCCGGCGCCGCTGTTACGCCGCCGACCCCGACGGAATGGAGAATAAGGGACAATGGGGCGAACCGCCAAGCCGAACGATCGCCGCGCCGCCACGGCAGCATCGCGAATTCAGCCGCTGCGCGGTTCCCTCGGCCGCAGCTTGACCGCCGTGCCGTAGGCGAGCAGTTCCGCCGTTCCCTGCATTACCGCCGCGGTCGTAAAGCGCAGGCAGACGATGCCGTCGGCGCCGAGCGCGGCCGCCTCCTCGAGCATGCGGTCGATCGATTGCTCGCGCGATTCAGCCAGCATCTTGGTGTATTCGGTAATCTCACCGCCGACGATCTGGCGCAGGCCGGCGAGGATATCCTTGCCGATATGGCGGGCGCGGATGGTGTTGCCCTTGACGATGCCGAGGGTCTCGACGACCTCGTAATCGGCGAATTCGTCCTGCGTGGTTATCCGTATTGCCACCCCCTACTTATCGACGTTCTTCGAATAATAGTCGTCCTCGCGGCTCGCCAGTCGTTCGCGCACGACCTTGACGAACAACAGGCCGACCGCCAGCAGCGCGAGCAGTCCGAGGACGCCATAAGGCCACGCCGCGATCGACCCGGCGATTATCGCCACCAGCCAGATCACGGCCAGTCCGATCAGGATTGCGTAGGCGATTCGTTCCGTCATGAGGCGCAAACTGTATCACGACGAGCGGCCGCGAGTCGTTTCACTAACTGGTTACCGGCAGTGCGGTCATCGCTCGTCGGGAGGTCACAGCAACTGGTCGACAATCTCGAGCTGGCGACGGGCCAAGATCTCGGCGCTGAAATGCAGCTCGACCTTATGCCGACCCGCATCGGCCATCGGCCGACGGCGCTTGGGTTGTGCCATTTCAAGGATCGCCCCGGCGAGCGCTTCGATGTCGCCGGTCGGGAACAGCAAGCCATCTTCCCCGTCGGTGATCAACTCGCGCGAGCCCGGAATGTCGGTCGCGATCACCGGCCGGCCGCTTGCCATACTCTCCAGGCACGCCATCGACAGACCTTCGGACGTCGAGGTCTGCACGGAAAAGTCGGCGAGCGCGTAACAGTCGTGCATGTCATCGTGGGGAATCCAGCCGATCATGGCGACGCGGTCCCGAACCCCGAGCCGGCTCGCTTCGATTTCGATCTTATCCCGCAAGTCGCCATCACCGGCGATCACAAGAAACAGGCGCCGGTCGCCGCCGAAAGCACGGGCAAAACCCCGCACCAGATCGAGCGGCCGCTTGATCGATCTTAGATTCGAGGCATGGAGAACCACGATATCGGTCGCCGTCACCCCGAGCCGGTCGGCCATATCCGGCGGCCGTTGGCGGGGACGGAAAAGTTTGGTATCGACCCCGTTTAGCAAAGTTTCGGCATTGCTGAGGCCGGCTTCGCGCACCGTTCTGGTCAAGTGTTCGGCGCAACAGGCGACGAGGTCCACCCGCCCAAAACGGGCGAGCCGCGCCCGCCCGTCGTGGCCGTTAAAGGTGCCGCCACTGCTGGCCAGCGAGGTGCCGTGCATGGATGCCAGCACGCGCAGGCCAAGCGCGCGTGCCACCGTGGGCGTGCCCCACGTCAGGGATTCCCGGTTCAGGTAAACGAGGTCCGCCTTGTCCTCGGCGACCATCGCCGTCAACGCTGGCCTCACTCCGCGCAGCTGGGTTTCGACAACGTCGACCGGCGCCGCGGCGAAAGGATCGCCGAGCGGCGGCATGTCATACCAGACCACTGGAACTTCGGGATAGAGCCGCGCGAACGCGTCGCGCCACTTGGCCTTGCCCGGAAACATGGCGCAGATCGCCCGCACGCGATGGCCGGCGGAGCGCAGGTTGGTCAGCGATTGATCGGCGAGCGGACCGGAACCACCCTCGATGAAGGGAGGGTGCCCGATGAATACGATGTTTCCGGTTGCCATGACGCGGCCGGTTCTCCTGCTGATTCGGCGACGCACGAAAGGCCGGACGCATGATCCCGACCCAGGAGTTTTTCATCATGGCCGCGCCGATCCATTCCTCGCAAATCGGGGCGACGCTGTCCACCCGGGAAGGTCCGCGGGTAGGGGCTCAAGAAATTCCGCCGTATAGGATTCGCCGACCGCCTACTCGGTCAGGTCGTCCCACAGCTCCTTGACCTTCTGGAAGAAGCCCTCCGATTGCGGGCTGGTCGAGCGGCCCTTGCCGGCGTCGTCGAACTCCTGCAACAGGTCGCGCTGTTTCTTCGACAGATTGACCGGGGTCTCGACCTGGACCTCGACATACATGTCGCCGCGATGGCCGCCGTGGAGTTCGGTCATGCCCTTGCCGCGAAGCCGGAACCGGCCACCGGATTGGGTGCCGTGGGGAATGGTGACCCGGCCGCGTGTGCCGTCGACGGTCGGCACTTCGATGGTGCCACCGAGGGCGGCCTGGGTCATCGAGATCGGGACCCGGCAATAGAGGTCGGCGCCGTCGCGGTGGAACATCTTGTGTGCCGCGATGCGGAGAAAAATATAAAGGTCGCCGGCCGGCCCGCCGCGCAGGCCGGCTTCGCCCTCGCCGGCGAGGCGGATGCGGGTGCCGTCATCGACCCCTTGAGGGATGGTCACCGAAAGCGTCCGCTCTTTCTGCATCCGGCCGGCGCCGTTGCAGGTGCTGCAGGGGTTCTCGATCATCTGCCCGGCGCCGCCGCAGGACGGGCAGGTCCGCTCCATGGTGAAGAAGCCTTGCTGGGTCCGGACCCGGCCGCGTCCGCCGCACGTCGAGCACGATACCGGACGGCTTCCGCCTTCGCTCCCGGTGCCGTCGCACGAATCGCAGGGCTGCATCGTCGGCACCCGGATCTGAGTCTTGGTGCCGTTGAAGGCGTCTTCGAGGGTGATTTCCATGTTGTAGCGCAGATCGGAGCCGCGACCGCGGGTCTCCCGCGTCCGCCGGCCGCCGGTCAGATCGCCGAACATCTCGTCGAAGATGTCGGCGAAACCGCCGCCGAAGGCCTGCTCGAAGCCGAAGCCGCCGCCGCGTCCGCCGCCGCCCATGCCTCCGGCCTCGAAGGCGGCATGGCCGAAACGGTCGTAGGCGGCGCGTTTTTCGTCGTCCTTCAGGACGTCATAGGCTTCGTTGATTTCCTTGAATTTCAGCTCGGCGCTCGGATCGCCGGGGTTGCGGTCGGGATGGTAATCCTTGGCCAGCTTGCGAAAGGCGCGCTTGAGTTCGTCGGCCGGCACGCCCTTCCGGACGCCGAGCGTCTCGTAGTAGTCACGCTTCGCCATGCCGCCCCACCCGGACTACATCCGACGCGACGGAGCGGCGGGCCAATCAATAGACCGGCCCGCCCAATTCCGCGTCGGGATGTATAGCGTCCCCAATCCTCGGCCCTCGAACCCGGGAAGGCGTCAGGCCGATTTCTTCTTGTCGTCGTCGTCGACTTCCTCGAAGTCCGCATCGACAACTTGGTCGTCGCCGTCCGATTCGGGGGCGTCCGCGGCATCTTCCGCGCCGGCTTCGGCCTCCGCCTCGGCCTGCTGGGCCTTGTACATCGCCTCGCCGAGCTTCATCGCCGCTTCGGCCAGCTCCTGGGTCTTGGTCTGGATGGCTTCGACATCTTCGCCGTCCTTGACCTCGCGCAGCTCGGCCATGGTCGATTCGATTTTTTCCTTGTCGGCCTCGTCGACCTTGTCGCCGTAGTCGGTCAACGCTTTCTCGGTCTGATGGATGAGGCTGTCGGCGGCGTTCTTGGCCTCGACCAGTTCGCGCCGCTTCTTGTCTTCGCCGGCATGCTCTGCCGCGTCCTTGACCATGCGATCGATGTCGTCGTCGGAGAGGCCGCCCGAGGCCTGGATACGGATCGCCTGCTCTTTCCCGGTCGCCTTGTCCTTCGCCGACACGTTGACGATGCCGTTGGCGTCGATGTCGAAGGTCACTTCGATCTGGGGCACGCCGCGCGGTGACGGCGGGATGCCCTCGAGGTCGAACTGCCCGAGCAGCTTGTTGTCGGCCGCCATCTCGCGCTCGCCCTGGAAGACCCGAATCGTTACCGCCGGCTGGCTATCCTCGGCGGTCGAAAAGACCTGGCTCTTCTTTGTCGGGATGGTGGTGTTGCGGTCGATGAGCCGGGTGAAAACGCCGCCCAGCGTCTCGATGCCGAGCGACAGCGGCGTCACGTCGAGCAGCAGCACGTCCTTGACGTCGCCCTGCAGCACGCCGGCTTGAATCGCCGCGCCGACGGCGACCACCTCGTCGGGATTGACGCCGCGGTGAGGCTCCTTGCCGAAGATGTTCTTGACCGTCTCGATCACCTTGGGCATCCGCGTCATGCCGCCGACGAGGATGACCTCGTCGATTTCCGAGGCTTTCAGCCCGGCGTCGCTCAATGCCTTCTTGCACGGTCCGACCGTGCGCTCGATGAGACCCTCGACCAGCTGCTCGAGCTTGGATCGCGTCAGCTTTATGTTGAGATGCTTCGGCCCTGACTGGTCGGCGGTGATGAACGGTAGGTTGACCTCGGTCTGGCCCGAACTCGACAGCTCGATCTTGGCCTTCTCCGCCGCCTCCTTGAGCCGTTGCAGGGCCAGCTTGTCCTGGCGCAGGTCGATCGCCTGTTCCTTTTTGAACTCGTCGGCCAGGTAGTCGATGATCTTGGCATCGAAATCCTCGCCGCCGAGGAAGGTGTCGCCGTTGGTCGACTTGACCTCGAACACGCCGTCGCCGATTTCGAGAACCGAAATATCGAAGGTGCCGCCGCCGAGGTCGTAGACCGCGATCGTTCCGCTGGTGTTCTTCTCGAGCCCGTAGGCCAGCGCTGCCGCCGTCGGCTCATTGATGATGCGTAGCACTTCGAGGCCGGCGATCTTGCCCGCGTCCTTGGTCGCCTGGCGTTGGGCGTCATTGAAATAGGCCGGCACGGTGATGACCGCCTGCTCGACCTTTTCGCCGAGGAACCCTTCCGCCGTTTCCTTCATCTTCTGCAGGATGAAGGCGCTGACCTGACTCGGCGAATAACCCTTGCTGCGGGCTTCGACCCACGCATCGCCGTTGTCCGACTTGACGATCTTGTAGGGGACCAGCCCCATATCCTTCTTGGTCAACGGATCGTCGAAGCGGCGGCCGATCAACCGCTTGATGGCGAACAGCGTGTTCTCCGGATTGGTGACCGCCTGGCGTTTCGCCGATTGACCGACGAGACGCTCGCTATCTTCGGTAAATGCCACCATCGACGGGGTCGTGCGCGCGCCCTCGGAGTTTTCGACGACCCTGGCTTCCTTGCCTTCCATTACGGCGACGCAAGAATTCGTCGTACCGAGATCGATGCCGATTACTTTACCCATTAATTCCTCTCTTTCCGGCGAGCCGCATGGACCCGTCAAGCACCCTTGCGGCCCCCAAATACGAATGTTATTCGGTGATGGGACGCCAATTTCGTCCCCATCACACGTTTGTTACATGCTCACAAAGCCATATGGGGTGGGAATCACCGGGTGCAAGGCATCACGGCCGCTTCTGTCACGTGCTTTTCCGAGATTTTTCCGCACCTCGTGACCGCCGATCGGGCTTGCGTCGGCCCCCACTCTGGACCATTTTCCGCGACACCCAATGACTCGCCACCCGAGGATACCCGTGCCGGCGCAATTTCCCGACGATTTGGCGCGCGCTGTGGAAGCCAACCCGGAAGGCGCCGACGGTCGCATCAACGACCCGTCGGGGCTGCGGGTCTATCCGACCTATCTCGACCGGACGGCGCAGCGGGCGATGGTGGACGATATTCGCGCCGTTGTCCGGGCGGCGCCGCTCTACATACCCCGGGTGCCCCGTTCCGGCCAACCGATGTCGGTGCGGATGACCAATTGCGGCCCCCTTGGCTGGTACACCGACCAGGCCGCAGGCTATCGTTATGTCGACCGCCATCCGGCGAGCGGCCTTCCGTGGCCGCGGATCCCCGCCAGTGTCATGGCGATTTGGCGGGCGCTGTCCGGTTGTTCGCTTCCGCCCGAGGCGTGTTTGGTCAATTATTATGGGCCGGAGGCGCGGATGGGGCTCCACCGCGACCAGGACGAAGCGGCGACATCTGCGCCGGTGATTTCGATCTCCCTCGGCGACAGCGCACAGTTCCGCATCGGCGGGCCGACACGCAAGAGCGCTTCGCGTTCGTTCAAGTTGGCGAGCGGTGCGGTGGTCGTTCTCGACGGCGCTGCGCGGCACTATTTCCACGGCGTCGATCGCATCCTCCCGGGGACCAGCCGGTTGCTCGACGAAGGTGGTCGCTTCAACCTCACCCTGCGGCGGGTGACGATGCCCGCCGCCCGCTCCGGATGACGTCGGGCTTTCGCCTCGCTACTGCGACCGCAGGGTGCTCAGATAGGCGATGATGTGGACGCGGGCGTCGGCGTCGGTACGACCGTCGTCGTGCTTGATGATCCACGCATCCAGGCTCTGCTCGTTCCATTCATCGCCGTAGGCACTGTAATCCTGACCATAGGCGTAATTCGGCATGCCACCGGGGGCGCGGTTGAGCAGCCCGCTCAAATCGGGCCCCTGGCGCAACGCCGAAATCGTCGTTTTCTGACCCACCGCCGGCGGCTTCGAGCCGGGGTCGACGGGATCGTTCAGCATGTCGGATGGATTCTTTAAGGGAACATACATCGTCTTTTGCGATTGGCGGGTCAGCGAGTGGCAGAACGAGCAACGCTGGTTGAACAGTATTTGGCCATCGGCAATATCCTGGGCCGCCGCCGGCACGGAAAGGAAGAGAACCGCCACTGAGATCGGAACCGCAAGCCGCATCATAATTCCCCTTCGTCGCCGGCCGCCGTCGTGTCGTTATCGGTGGGGCGGCGCTCCGTCGTCCCCGGACGGTTGGCCGTTACCATCTTCGACCCTGTCCGTCCCCACGTCCTGCGCGTCGGCACCGCTGGCATCCTTTTTCTGGCCGCCCTTGGCGACCCCGACCATGGCCGGGCGCAACAGACGACCGTGAATGAGATATCCAGGCGCCATCAATTGTACCACGGTTCCCGGTTCGGCGTCCGGATCATCGACCTCGAACATCGCCTGGTGCAAATTATGGTCGAACTTCTCGCCGAGCGGCGCGATCTGCACGATGCCGTGGCGTTCGAAGACCTGCTGGAGATCGCGCTCGACCAGCTCGACGCCCTCGTACAGGGTGTTGAGCGCGTGGTCCCCCTTCACCGCTTCTTCAGGGATGGCCTCGATGACGCGGTGCAGGTTGTCGGCGACGTTCAGCATATCGCGCGCCAGATTGGAAACGGCGAACCGGCCGATGTCCTCTTTCTCTTTCTGGCTGCGCCGGCGAATGTTCTCGGTTTCGGCGAGGGCGCGCAGGAGCTGATCCTTGAGGTCGGCGATGGCAGCCGCCATGGCCATGACCGGATCGGCCGTGTCGGCGGTGGGCGGCGAATCCTCGAACGCATCGCCCGCGCCCGCCGCCGTGGAGGGCACGTCGGCCGGCGACGGTTCCGTGGCCTCGGCCGGCTTTCCTTCGTCTTCGCTTTTCGCCCACTTGTTGGACATGGCTACTCCGTTATCCCAAGAGCCGGCCCACCACCTTGGCCGTGTAGTCGACCATGGGGATGATCCGGGCATAATTGATACGCGTCGGGCCGATGACGCCGATGGCGCCGACGATCTGCTGGCGACTATCGGTATAGGGCGCGATAACCATCGAGCATCCGGTATGCTTGAACAGGTCGTTCTCGCCGCCGATGAATATCTGCACCCCCTCGGCTCGCTCGGTCTCCGACAACAATGTGACCAAGGCCTCCTTGCGTTCCAGCGCCTCGAACAGCGCGCGAATGCGCTCCAGATCCTCGGCCGCCGTGACGTCGTCCAAGAGCTGGGCTTGGCCGCGCACGATCAGCATGCCGGACCCGCCGTCCCCGGCGTAGGTCGCGAGTCCCGCCGCCACCACCCGCGAGGTCAATTCGTCGAGCAGCCGGCGATCGCGTTCCAGTTCGCCGATGACCTCCCGGTAGGCTTCTTCGATCGTGCGCCCAACCAACCGCGCGGTGAGATAATTGGTGGCCTCGATGAGGCTCGACGCGGGCAGTCCGACCGGCACATCGATGACCCGGTTCTCGACCAGCCCCGACTCGGTGACCAACACCACCAACGCCCGGCCCGGGCCGAGGCTGACGAATTCGATGTGGCGCAATTGCGAATCGGTTTTCGGCGCGAGGACCAGCCCCGCGCAATGGGAAAGGTCGGCCAGGACCGTCGTCGCCTCTTCCAGCGATTGGGCGATGCTGCGGCCGGCGGCCGCGCACTGGCCGTCGATGCTGCCGCGCTCCTCGTCGCTAAGCCGGCCGACCTCGAGCAGTCCGTGCACGAACAGGCGCAAACCGTTGTCCGTCGGTAGCCGCCCGGCCGATGTGTGGGGCGCATAGAGCAAGCCGAGTTCTTCCAGATCGGCCATGACGTTGCGAATCGTGGCCGGCGACAAATCCATGCCCATGCGCCGCGAAATCGTACGCGAGCCGATCGGCTCGCCGGTTTCGACGTACGCATCGACGATATGCCGCAATATATCCCGCGACCGTTCGTTGAGCTCGGCCAGGGAGGCGGCGGGAGCAATTGTCATAGATTCCGCCATTACCCGAAATCGGGCCTGAAATGTAGTTACGGTGTGGTGAATGGTCAATGCGTGGTGGTTGACTGGACCGGATCGCCCGAAGCGCCTAGTTTTACATGCAACGGTCCCGTGTGGGTCGGGAAGGGTCGGAAACAATGTCTCGAATTGCGCCGCGGGCAGCGTTTGTGTCTGCGAGCCTCTGCATCGCGCTGGCGGCCTGTGCCGGAAAGCCGGCGGTCGTCCAGCAGGACGACATGACCGTCTTTTTCGGTTCGCGCTCGGCCGCCTTGGTGTCATCGGAACGGGCCAAGCTACAGCGCCTTGCCGATGCGCTCAGCCACGAGGAAGCGGTGACCGTGACACTGGCCGGGTTTGCCGGTACCGCCGACGATTCGGCGCGCCGGATGGACCTGCTGGCCTTGGAGCGGACGATCGCGGTCCGTGACGCGCTGGTCGCCGATCTCAGGAAAGCCAATGCCAGCCGCATCCGTCTTGGCTATACCTCGTGTGGGATCGGATCCGGGACGGCGCCGCCGCACCGGGTCGACATCTTCGTCAGCACCGCCGAGACCGGAACGCGGAATCCGTGTGGCGGCCGCGGGCAACCCGGCTCCGATACCATACGGACATCGGCAATTTAGTGCGCATTGCGCTCTGATCCACGATACCAAACGCCAAGAAAGTAACGCCATGACAAGACCTTCCGGACGCGCTGTCGATGAGTTACGGGCGATCCGTCTCGAACCCGGCTTCAGCAAGTACGCCGAAGGGTCGTGCATGGCCCGATTTGGCGACACCCATGTACTGTGCACCGCTTCGATCGAGGAGCGGGTCCCATTCTGGCTGCGCGATTCGGGGCGGGGATGGATCACCGCCGAATACGGCATGCTGCCGCGGTCGACGGGATCGCGCACCGAGCGCGAGGCCGCCCGCGGTAAGCAAAGCGGCCGGACCCAGGAAATTCAGCGCTTGATCGGCCGCGCGCTGCGTGCGGTGACCGATCTGGAAGGCTTCGGCGAGCGCCAGATTCGAATCGACTGCGACGTCATCCAGGCCGACGGCGGAACCCGGACCGCCGCGATCACTGGGGCCCATGTCGCGCTTCACCGGGCCTTCGAGCAACTGATCGCCAAAGGCGAAATCGACCGCCTGCCGTTCATCGACCAAGTCGCCGCCGTGTCCTGCGGCATCGTCGGCGGCGTGGCGGTCCTCGATCTGGATTATGCCGAGGACAGCGGCGCCGAGGCGGACGCGAATTTCGTGCTCACCGGCGGCGGCGGAATCGTCGAGATCCAGGGGACCGCGGAAGAGGCGCCGTTTTCCGAAGCCAAGTTCGCCGAATTGCTGGCCTTGGCGAAGAAGGGTATCGGCGAGCTGGTCGAGCTCCAGCGCCAGGCGTTGGGAGCCTGATGCCGCATCCTGCAAGGGGCGCCGGAGTGTGTGGGCCGCGATGACGACCCAACGTCGCTATCGCGGCGGCGACCTGGTGGTGGCCAGCCACAACCCCGGCAAGGTGCGCGAAATCGGCGACCTGCTCGCCGGCAGGGTGGCGGGACGCGTGCGCTCGGCGGCAGAGCTCGATCTCGACGAGCCCGAGGAAACCGGTACGACGTTCACCGAGAACGCGCTGATCAAGGCCCACGCGGCGGCGGCCGCGGGCCATATCGCGTTGGCCGACGATTCCGGGCTCGCGGTGCCGGCGCTCGGCGGCGCACCGGGCATCCACTCCGCGCGCTGGGCCGGGCCCGAACGCGATTTCGCCGCCGCCATGCGCCGGCTCGAGGACGCCCTGCCGGCCGGCGCCGACCGCTCCGCCTATTTCGTCTGCGCCCTGGCCCTGGTTTGGCCCGACGGCGAGGAAGCGATTTTCGAAGGGCGGGTCGACGGTACGCTGGTATGGCCGCCGCGCGGCGATTACGGCTTCGGCTATGACCCGATGTTCGTCGCCACCGGCTACGACATCACATTCGGCGAAATGGACCCCCAACAGAAGCATCGCACCAGCCATCGCGCCGACGCCTTCCGGCGTCTCGTCGCGGCGTGTTTCTAAGCGATGCCGGCCGGCGATTCCGACCCTCGGGGGTTCGGCCTTTACGTCCATTGGCCGTTCTGCCTCTCCAAATGCCCCTACTGCGACTTCAACAGCCATGTCCGCGACGGCGTCGAACACGCCCGCTGGCGTCACGCGCTGCTTGCCGAGCTCGATTACTTCGCCGGTCCAACCGGCGGCCGCCGGTTGACCAGCATTTTTTTCGGCGGCGGGACGCCGTCGCTGATGGAGCCGGCCACGGTCGCCGCGCTGATCGTCCGAGCCGGCGAGCACTGGGATCTGGCCGACGATATCGAGATCACCCTCGAAACCAACCCGACATCGGTCGAACGGGAGCGGCTGGGGGACTTCCGCGATGCCGGAATCAACCGGGTTTCCCTCGGCGTTCAGGCGCTCGACGACGATGCGCTCCGCTTCCTCGGCCGCGGTCATAGCGTCGCCGAGGCCCTAGCGGCGGTCGATTTGGCCGCCAACCTGTTCGATCGCCATTCCTTCGACCTTATCTACGCCCGGCCCGGGCAGAGCGTGGCGGCATGGCGACGGGAGCTCGACCGGGCGATCGGCCATGCCGGCGAGCACCTGTCGCTCTACCAACTCACCATCGAACCGGGCACGCCCTTTTTTCAGGCCCATCGGCGTGGCGCGCTGGCCGTGCCCGACGGCGACCATGCGGCAGCGCTCTATGAGGCGACCCAGGCCGCTCTCGAATCGGCCGGCCGTCCGGCCTATGAGATTTCCAATCACGCCGCCCCCGGCGGCGAGAGCCGGCACAACCTGACCTACTGGCGTTATGGCGATTACGTCGGCGTCGGTCCCGGCGCCCATGGCCGGCTGAGCGGTGAAGACGGAAAGCGCGCGACCCGGCAGCACCCGGCGCCGGAAAGATGGCTGGCGGAAGTCGAGGCGGCGGGCCATGCGTCCCAGCGGTCCGACGCCGTCGATCCGGCGACCCGCCGCGCCGAGATGACGATGATGGGCCTGCGTCTCCGCGACGGCATCCGGCGTACCGACTTCAGCGCCGAAACCGGCTTGGAAATCGAGGACGGCTTTCCCGCGGCGGCGCTCGAAGCGTTGCTCGAAGGCGGGTTCCTGATGCTGGATTCGCTCGGCCTGCGGGCGACGGCGGCGGGCCGACAACGGCTCGACGCGGTGCTGCCGCGGCTCCTTGTATAGTCCTATTCGGTCAACGGCAGTCGCTGCTCGAGGAAGGCGGTCGGCGCCGGGTTGATCACGGCGGCCCAATCGGGTCCGATCTCGAGCACCGCGAGGCTGCGTTCCACCCGTCCGCTGGGATTGAATCGGAACAGCCCGTCGAGGCCGGTGAACCCGTCCTCGTCGGTCAGGACCTCGATGGTGAATTCGGGTCCGCCCGGACGCTTGGCGAGCACGGCGGCCAGGGCGGTGGCGTCATAGGCCAGCGTTGCCAGCCGCGGCGGTGTGGTACCGAAGACGGTTTGATAGCGGCCCACGAACTGGGCACGGGCCTCCGGATCGGCGGCCGCGTACCAGCCGCCGACCAGGGCCGGCTCGCGCCCTAATCCGGGCGTGTCCCATTGGCCGGTGCCGAGGAAACGGACCTCGCCCGGGTCGATATCGAAATAGGGGAACATCGGCGCGATGGTAATCAGCGCCTGACCGCCGACCGGCAGCAGGACGGCATCGAAGGGCAGCGGCGCGTCACCCCCGGCGCCGCGGAACCTCCGCACGACCTCCGAATTGTCAGGCAGGCTGGGGTCGTAGAATTCCAGCCGGGTCAATTGTCCGCCCCGGCTCAACACCGCCTGTTGATATTCGGCGGCGACCTGCTGGCCATAAGGAGAATTCGGCACCAGGGCGGCAAACCGGAACAGGCCGGTGGTCAAACTATGAGCGACCACGCGATCGACCTGGTCGCCGGACAGAAAGCCCATGACGAAGACGCCGTCGCCGGCGACGGCGGGGTTGGTCGAGAACGATACGACATTGACGCCGCGCTCGCGCGCGATCGGGGCGACCGCGGCGACCGAGGTCGAGAACAAGGGGCCGAGGATCAAGGCCGCGCCCTGGTCGAGCACCTCGGCGGCGGCGCGCGCGGCGCCTTCGAGCGTGCCCCCGGTATCGCGCGGCAGCAGCACGAATTCCTGATCGGCGACATCGAAGAACGCCATCTCCGCGGCCTGCAACATCGAAGATCCGATGGCCGCGTGAGGACCGGAAAGCGGCAGCAGCAGGGCCACGCGCGGCACTCTCGGCGGTTGCGGGCGGATCGGCCCGACATCGATCGGCACATTGGCGGTCGGCGGCGGGGTCGCTTGCGCCGCGCCACCAGGGTTCGTACTCTGGCACGCCGACAACGCGACGAGGATTGCGAACAACACCGGTGCCGCCGCCAAGCGGATGAGGATCTGGGCAAAACCAAGCGGAATGCGCATCAATGGCTGACTCCCGCAGGAAGGTCGAGGCGGAGGGCGACCCTAAACAGAGCGCTGGCGGAAGTAAACCGGGCTCGAAGCCCCCGGCGCCCGGCCTTTATTTGGTTTCGACGCCGATCGGAAACCTCGGCGATATCACCTTGCGCGCGCTCGAAGTTTTGCGCCACGCCGACGCCATTTATTGCGAGGACACACGCGTCACCGGCAAGCTGCTGGCCGCATACGAAATCAAAATCCGGCTCCATCCCTATCACGATCACAACGCCGAACAGGTTCGTCCCGAGCTGATCGGGCGTCTCGATGCGGGCGAAATTGTGGCCCTGGTCTGCGACGCCGGGACGCCCCTGGTCTCGGACCCCGGATACAAGCTGGTGCGGGAGTGCCGCGAGCGAGGCCTGCCGGTGGTGGCGATTCCCGGGGCCTCGGCCGTGATGGCGGCGATCGCCGCCTGCGGCCTGCCGTCCGACCGGTTCTGCTTCATCGGCTTCCTCCCGACCAAGAGCGCCGCCCGGCGGCGCGCGCTCGGCGATTGGCCGCGTCTGCAAGCGACCCTGGTTGCGTTCGAGACCGGACCCAGGCTCGCCGCGACGCTCGCCGACATGGCCGAGGTTCTCGGCGACCGGCAGGCGGTGGTGGCCCGCGAGTTGACCAAGCTGCACGAGGAATACAAGAGCGGCACGCTGGCGGCGTTGTCTGTCGCCTACACCGCCGAGGGCCCACCCAAGGGCGAAATCACGATCGTCGTCGCGCCGCCCGGTGCGGCCGATGATGAAGCGATCGATCTCGACAGCGAGCTGCGCCGCGCGCTCGGCCTCATGTCGCTGCGCGACGCCGTCGCCGAGGTCGCCGCAATAACCGGACTGCCGCGCCGTCAGGTCTATTCCCGCGCTCTTGCCCTGGCGCCCAGCGCCGGCAAACTGCAGGGCGTCGAATGAGCGTCGGAGAGCGAACCCAGGACCGTCGCCAGCGCGAGTTGCGCGGGCGCCGGGCCGAGGCGAAATGCCTCTGGGCCCTGCGGCTGCGCGGGTACCGCGTCATCGCACGACGGCTCAAGACGCCGCGCGGCGAGATCGATATCATTGCCCGCCGCCGCGGCATCCTGGCGTTCATCGAGGTCAAGGCCCGCGACACCGCGTCGGCCGCCGCGGAGGCAGTGTCGGCCCGCCAGCGCCGCCGCATCGAACGCGCCGCCGAGGCGTTCGTTGCCGCCCGCCCCAATCTCGCCGCGCTGATGATGCGTTTCGATGTCATGATCGTCCTGCCGGGCCGCTTGCCGATCCATCTTCGCGATGCCTGGCAAAGGCAATCGGGATCATTCGCATGACCACCACCGATCCCAACGGTGCGGAGGCCTATCTCAAGGGACTGGCCGCGACTCCGGACGACCGCATCGACCTCGCCGACGCGGCGTTGATGTTCGCGGCGCTCGATCGCCCCCGGGTCTCGCTCGAACGCTATCACCAGCACCTCGCCGCCTTGGCGCGGACGGTCGCGGAAACCATCGAGAACGACGAGCTGGACGCGCGGGTCACCGCGGTCAACCACGTCCTCTACATGCGCGAAGGCTATGACGGGGACCGATTGACCTATGACGATCTGCAGAATGCGAACTTGATGCGGGTCATCGACCGTCGCCGTGGCCTGCCGGTCAGCCTGGGGATCCTTTATATCCACGTCACCAGGGCCCAAGGCTGGCAGGTGACCGGCCTGTCGTTTCCCGGTCACTTCATCCTGCGCCTCGACGGCGATGGCGCGCGCGCCATCGTCGACCCCTTCGATCGCGGACGGGAGCTGGCGGCGGCGGACCTTCGCGAGCTGCTAAAATCGATGGCCGGCCGCGAGGTCGAACTGCATCCGAGCTATTACGATCCGGTCGGCAATCGCGAGATCCTCATTCGCCTGCAGAACAACATCAAGCTGCGCCACATCCAAAACGGCGCCACCGATCGTGCTTGCCGGGTGGCCGAGCGGCTGCTCTGGATCGCGCCGGAAGAAGCGCAGTTGTGGCAGGATTACGGCCTCCTCGAAGCGAAGCTCGGCAATGTCGACATGGCCGTTGCCGCGCTCGAAACCTGTCTCGCGCGCAGCCACGATGAGCAACTCAGCCACAGCGCCGCGCGGTTGCTGCAAGAGATCGCCACCTTGCACCAATAGCGCACGGCGGGATAGATGATGGCCCGAAACGCGGGCGCAACGGAGTACGCCGATCATGAGCCTGGCCGTCGCCATACAGATGGACCCGATCGAGGGCATCGACATCGACGGGGACAGCACATTCGTGCTGGCCCTCGAGGCCCAGGGTCGGGGCCACGCCCTGTTCCATTACCTGCCCCAGGACATGCGCTTGCGCGACGGCCGCGTGGAGACCCGCGCGCGATCCTTGACGGTGCGTCGCCAACGCGGCGACCACGCCACCCTCGGCGATACGGTCGAACTCGATCTCGCCACCGTCGACGTCGTCCTGATGCGCCAGGATCCGCCCTTCGACATGGCCTATATCACCGCCACCCACATGCTCGAACACATCCACCCGCGGACGTTGGTGGTCAACGATCCGGTCAATGTGCGCAACGCTCCGGAAAAGCTTTTCGTCACCCATTTCCCCGGCCTCCTGCCGCCGACCCTGATCACCTGCTCGGCCGATGACGTCCACGCCTTCCGTCGCGAATATCGGGATATCATCGTCAAACCGCTCTACGGCAACGGCGGCGCCGGGGTGTTCCACATCGGCCCCGACGACGAGAACCTGAACGCGTTGCTGGAAATGTTCACCTCGCTCTACCGCGAGCCGATCATCGTTCAGCGCTACCTGCCGGAGATTCGCGACGGTGACAAACGGATCATTCTGGTCGATGGCGATCCGGTCGGCGGCGTCTCACGCATACCGCCGGCCGGCGAGGCGCGCGCCAATTTCCATGCCGGCGGCGCGGCGATGAAGGCGACATTGAACCGACGCGAGCGAGATATTTGCGCCGCCATCGGGCCGACGCTCAAGGAGCAGGGATTGATCTTCGTCGGTATCGACGTCATCGGCGACTATCTGACCGAGATCAACGTCACCTCGCCGACCGGGATCCAGGAAATCAACCGGCTCGACGGCATCTGTATCGAGGCGCTGATCTGGGACGCCATCGAATCCCGCATCGACGGGCGCGCGAATTAGTCGATCCCATCGCGCCACAAACGAAGCGATCCAACGCATGCGAGGAGACCGATCCCCGGACCCGGCGCGGCCGGCGAATGGGCCGGCGGCCGAGACGCCGCCCTCCCGGCGCGCGGTGGTCGTGGCCTATGGGCTGTTGACCCTGACCATGGCGACCTACGGTCTCCATGCCGTGGTCGGCCGCGCGGCGGCCGGTGACATTCCGCCGATCGCGCTCGCCTTCTGGCGCTGGTTCCTGGTGCTGATCCTCTTGTTGCCATTCGCCTGGCGACCGGTTCGGAAGCAATGGCCGCTGATCGTCGAAAACATCGGCCGCCTCACCGTCGCCGGCCTGTTCATGGTCGGTTTCGTCACCTTCTATTACATCGGGCTCAACGACACGACGGCGATCAATGCGGCGCTGATCAACTCGGGCGTGCCGGTCATTATCGTCGCCGCAACCTTCTTGGCGCGAATGGAGCACCTTTCCCGGCGGCAAGGCACGGGGCTGGTGTTGTCGCTGCTCGGCGTCGCGGTTGTCATTTGCCGCGGCGACCTTGGCGTATTGGCAAGTTTCCGTTTCCACGGCGGTGACGTCATCGTGCTCGGCGCCCTGGGGCTGTTTGCTTTTTATTCGGTCATGCTCCGCACGTTGCCCAAGGAACTCGACTATCTGACGCTCATGGGCTCGACGATCGCGGTCGGAACGGCGATGCTCGTGCCGGCATATCTATGGGAACTGTCGCGCACCGGTCCCTTCGCCTTGACCGTCGGGAACCTAATGATCGTGGCGTTCGTCGTGCTGGCGCCGGGGTTGTTGGGATATTTCTGCTGGATGAAGGGGGTGCGCGTGGTCGGCGTCAACCGGTCCGGCTTCACCTACAACTTGGTGCCGGTTTTCAGCACCGTCGCCGCGGTAATTTTCTTGGGCGAGAGCATCGAACCCTATCACGCCGCCGGCTTCGCCTTCGTCTTTATTGGCTTGTATCTGGCCCTGATCGGCAGGCGCGAGCCAGGGGTTGCCGCTCCGCCGCAAGCCTGAGAAAGTGTCGAACCGCGACAGAGGCTTGCCGACAGCGGGTGGTAATTGCTATCGGATGCGGTCGGCAACGGCACGGACAATCGCCGGATACGGTCGGCCCCGCCAACGCCCCGCCGCCAATGGGAATCGAATGCTCTATTTCTCGCGCCCGTGGAATTTTGTCATGCTGCGCGGCGGCCTATGGTCGCCGGTGCTGACCAACCGGCCCTACCGCGTCAGTTTTCCCCGGGCAATACCCCTCGAACCGTTCGCCGACGATGCCGACCTGCTGGCCCTCGATGCCAAATGGGCGGTCTTGCGCAAGCGGCGAATCTACGATCTGTCGCCGGCCCTGCTGCACCGTCTGGCCACCCACTACCACGCCTCCCTAGAAGCGCCGAAATATATCGTTCTCGGACGCAAAGACCGCGACACGCCGCGAATCGAAAGCCGTTTTTTCGACACCGCGCTCGCCGCCTACAGTTTCAACGAGACCGGCGCCGCCGATGCGTCGCCGCTGTTCGATGCCACGAAAGTCGCGCCTGCCATCGCCGGCGAAGGGCGGGAACGCGCCGCCTTGGTCACCACGTTCAATCGTCCCAAGGCGCTCGGCCGGTCGCTGCCGACGGTTGTCGCGCTCGGTCTGCCGACGTTGGTCGTCGACGACGGCTCGTCGCCGGACGCGGCGGCGGAGAACCGGACCATCGTCGAGGGTTGCGGTGCGCGCTATTTGTGCTTGCCGACCAATCGTGGCGTCGCCGCCGCGCTCAACGTCGGCATCGAATACTGGCTTGCCGATCCCGACGTCAAATGGATCTCCTATTTTCAGGACGACGTGAATGTCGATCGCAGGCTGATCGATGTGATTTCGAAATACGAGGACCCCGAGCGCCAGCCAATGCTGAGCGGGTTCGATACCAACCGCTACGAACCGGTTCGCGTCGAGCAAGATGGAGAGTTCGAGCTCAAGTACAAGAAATACGCCACCGGCATGCACCTTCACGGCCACCGCACCTATTGGGCGCAGGTGATGCCGATCCCATCGAATTATCTCGGCGCGCCCAAGCCCGGACAGGACAGCGCCCATGAGGATACCTGGGTTGTCACACTGGCGCCGCGGTCGCTGATCAATCGCGGCCTGTTGATGCTCTGCGTGCCCGATCTGGTGACCACTTTCGCCATCCGCAAGGAAGACTCGACCTGGGGCAACCAGCACCTCGCCGACTGGCCGGTCGCCGGCAAGAACGTGGACTAGGCGGCGCGATGGGCGATCGCCATCCGCAGACCGAGGCCGTGTGCGCCTGGCTCATTGGCGAAGCGCGATTGATCGCGAACGATGCCGACTACCTCAACGCGTTCGGCGAGCGCCTGGTCGCGGCCGGGCTGCCGATCGAGCGCGTCAGCACCGGAGTTCCGACCCTCCATCCTCAGCTCGACTTCGTCTCGGGATTGTGGGAGCGCGGCAAGGGCACTCAGGGCCGGACCTATCGCCGCACGCCGGATACGGTCGCGGTGTTTGAAAATTCGCCGCTGTTCATCGTTTACACCGAGGCCCGCACCGTTCGCTGCCGGTTGGAGACACCGCCCCGCGACGGCGAGTTCACCATTCTGCCCGACCTCCGCGCCGCCGGTCTGACCGACTATGTGGCCATACCGCTGCCGTTCTCCGACGGCTCGACCAAGGCGGTCTCCTATGCCACCGACCGGCCCGGCGGATTCGACGACGTCGAAATAGCCCTGCTGGAGGCGATCGGGCCCTACGTCGCAGCATTGGAGGAGGCCATCTATATGCGGCGGGTGACCGGGATCCTCCTCGACACTTATGTCGGGCGCGTCGCCGGCCGGCGCGTTCTCGACGGCGCGATCAAGCGCGGTATGCAAGAGAATATCCGCGCCGCGATTTGGTTCTCGGATTTGAAGGGCTTTACCGCCCTGTCCGAGATCGTCCCGGGGCCGCGGCTTATCGACCTGCTCAACGACTATTTCGACATCGTTACCGCTGCCATCGAAACCGAAGGCGGCGAGGTGCTGAAGTTCATCGGCGACGCGGTGATGGCGATCTTCCAGCCCGATGGAGACGACAGCGAGGCGGCCCATCGCGCGCTTGCCGCGGCGCGGTCGGCGGCGGCCGCCTTGGCGGACCGAAACGTGGTCCGTAAAGCAGAGGCGAGACCACTGATCGGATTTGGCATCGCGCTGCATGTCGGCGATGTTCTCTATGGCAACGTCGGCGGCGAGTCGCGTCTCGATTTCACCGTTATCGGACCGGCGGTCAACCTGGCGAGCCGTATCGAAGGCCTGACCCGGGAGCTCGATCGCACCGTTCTCGTCTCGGCCCAGTTCGCCGCGCTCCATGGCGGCGAATTCGAGCCATTGGGCGAATTCGCCTTCAAGGGTATCGCCGAAAAGCGCGCGGTCTATGCATCGCTGGCGTAATCGGATGCGACCGTCGTGACCATATTGCGGCGTGCCCGCCGCGACTTCGATAACCTGTGGGGGCGCCGCGCCGCCACTGAAATTCATCGAACTTTGGGGAGCCCGCCATGAGCGATCACATTTTCCCACTCTTCATTGCCGGTGACTGGGTCGCGGGCAGCGACGGCGTGACCGGGCCGGTTCTCGATCCGGCGACCGAGGAACCGATCGGTGCCCTGTGCCACGCCGGCGAGGCCGATTTGCAGCGCGCCATCGCGTCCGCCGAGAAGGGCTTGCGCGAATGGTCGCGGGTTTCGGCCTGGGATCGCGGCGCCATCCTGCACAAGGCGGCGCAGATCATCCGCGCGCGGCGCGACGATATGGCCCTGGTGATGACCCGGGAGCAGGGCAAGCCGCTAGCTCAGGCGGCGGCCGAAATCGACCGCGCCGCCGATTTCATCGAGTGGGGCGGCGAGGAGGGCCGGCGGGTGTCGGGGCGGACCTCCCGCGGCCGCGATGGCGTTTCCCGCATGATCGTCGACAAGGTCCCGATCGGTGTCGTCGCCGCCTTGACGCCGTGGAACTTCCCCATGGTGCTGGTCGCCAAGAAGCTCGGCGCCCTGCTCGGCGCCGGCTGTTCCTGTGTCCTCAAGCCGGCCGAGGAAACGCCCGGTTCGGCCATCGAGCTGGTCAAGGCCTTGCTCGATGCCGGATTGCCCGGCGACGCGGTCAACGTCGTCTTCGGCGTTCCGGATGAGATATCGCGACCGCTGATCGCGGCGCCGGCCATCCGCAAGGTCACTTTCACCGGCTCGATTCCGGTCGGCAAGCTGCTCGCGGCGCGCGCCGGCGAGCATATGAAACCGGTCACCATGGAACTCGGCGGGCATTCGGCGGTGGTCGTCTTCGACGATGTCGATGTCGACGCGGCCGCCCGGTTGTTGGCCCAGCGCAAGTTCTTCAATTCCGGCCAGGTCTGTGTCTCGCCGACGCGCTTCATGGTCCACGACAAGGTCTACGAGGAATTCGTCGACCGCTTCGCCGCCGCCGCCAGCGGCCTCAAGATCGGCGCCGGCAAGGACCCGGCGACGGAGATGGGCCCGCTGGCCAATGACCGGCGCCTGGCGGCGATCGAGCGTATGGTCGACGAGGCGGTCGACAAGGGCGCGAACGTGGTGACCGGCGGCAGCCGGGCCGGCAACCGCGGCTATTTCTTCGAGCCAACGGTTCTCACCGGGGTTCCCGCCGACAGCGACATGATGACGGTCGAGCCCTTTGGCCCGGTGGCCCCGATCGCGCCGTTCAGCGACCCGGAGGCGGCGCTCGAAGCGGCCAACGGGCTCGAATACGGGTTGGCGTCCTACCTTTTCACCGCGCGCGCGGAAGAGCATCGGCGCTTCATCGACGGTTTCCAGTCCGGTCTCGTCGGCGTCAATGACGTCCCGCCGCATTTCCCGGAATCGCCGCTCGGCGGCTGGAAGGACAGCGGCTACGGGGTCGAAGGCGGAACCGAGGCTCTCGACCCCTACCTCAAGACCAAGCTCGTCGGCATCTATCCGCCACCGGCCTGAGTGTCCGGCCGAGTCCCATGGCGGGCTCGGCAGCGGTGCGCGGACCGAACTCGCCGCGGCAGAATTGAACGCGCGGCGTGCCGGCGCGACGACAATAGCGCTCACCTCGCCGATCTGATAAGGGGTCGCTGGCCGCCCTTTGTTTTGTCAATCGAGAGACCGTTAAGCGTGACCGATCTACCCACACAATCGCTGAAAGATGTCATGGTCGAGTGGCGCCGCGATTTTCACCGCCACCCGGAACTGGGTTTCGAGGAACATCGCACGTCGGCGCGGGTTGCCGACCTGCTGGAAGAATTCGGGCTCGACGTCTACCGCGGTATCGGTCGCACCGGTGTGGTGGGAATCCTGCAACGCGGGAACGATACGCGGAGTGTCGGGCTTCGTGCCGATATGGACGCGCTGCCGATTCACGAGGCGAAAGAGCCGGCGCATCGATCGGGGACCGACAGCGTGATGCATGCCTGCGGCCACGACGGCCACACCACGATGCTGCTGGGCGCGGCCAAACATCTTGCCGCGAGCGGCGCCTTCAACGGCCGGGTCGTGTTCATCTTCCAGCCCAACGAAGAGCACGGTATGGGCGCCCCGGCGATGATCGAGAACGGTCTCTTCGAGCGCTTTCCCGTCGATGAGGTTTATGGAATCCACAATATCCCCGGCATGGAGCTCGGAACAATCGCGACCCGCGCCGGCCCGATTACGGCCAGCGAAAGTCTCTTCGAAATCGAGGTCACGGCGCGCGGAGGTCACGCGGCGCTGCCCCATATGGGTGTCGACGCCATCACCGTCGGAACCGAAATTGTCGGGGCGCTGCAGACGATCGTTTCGCGAAAACTCAACCCCAGCGTGAACGGCGTCGTATCGGTCACGGAATTCATCACCGACGGTAAACGGAACGTGCTTCCCGGTAAGGCCACATTGCGCGGAGATGCCCGCGCGCTGCGGCCGGAGATCAATGCCGACATCGAGGCCCACATGCGTCGAATCGTCGACGGCATCTGCCGGGCTCACGGGGTCTCCGCGATGGTCACCTACGACACCGTTTTTCCATCGACGATCAACGCGCCGCGGGCGGCTCGCGCCGCCGCCGAATGCGCGGCCAAACTGGTTGGCGCCGAGCGCGTCGACGGGGATTGCGATGCAAAGCTCTTTTCCGAGGACTTCGCGCATATGGCCGCCGCGCGTCCGGGGTGCTTCGTCCTGTTGGGGAACGGAACGCGAGGCGCCCACGCGCGGCCGCTTCATTCCGACGATTACGATTTTTGCGACGACGCGCTGACCGTGGGTTCGTCGTTCTGGGTCAGGCTTGTCGAGCAACAACTCGCGGGTCCGGGCGCCTAATGTTTACGCAGCGGATGGGGAGCTTGCGCGCCAAGTTGGCCGAAACCGGTTTCGACCTCGCGCTGATAACCGACGACGACAGCGTTTACTACTTCACCGGTTATTACGATTACCTGCACATGGACTTTGGGCGGCCGACGATTCTGGTCGTGCCCAAGGATGGCGAGGCCCTCCTGATCACGCCGAGCATGGAATTGGACATGGCCGAGGCGGCGGCGCGGGTCGACCGAATCGCGGCCTGGAACGACGGACTTGGCAACGAATGGCGCGAGGAATTGCCGTCCATACTGAGCGGCAATGTGCGGGTCGGGATCGAGCCCGACCGGATGCCGCCGATCGTGCGCAGCTACCTCAACACACTCGTCGAGGATGGCAAGCTGGGAGACGTCGCCCCGGTCATTTCCGAAATGCGCATGATCAAGTCGGACGAAGAATTGCAGATCGCGCGCCACGCCGGCGCGGTCGCCATGGCGATGATGGAGGCGGGACGCGCGGCGATCGGACCCGGCGTGCCGGAATACGAGGTGGCTCTGGCGACGTCGTCCGCGGGCACGCGCAAGGCGGCCGAGTTGCTGGCGACCCACTATTCCGATCGGTGCATGTCGCCGAACACGCATTTCCTGCAGATCATGGCGTCGGGCGACGAAATCACGAAGCCCCATCACCGAGCCTCGACGCGCATCATGAAGCGCGGCGATCCGGTCTTCCTGTGCTTTTGCGGGATGACGAATTTTCACCGCTTCAAGCTGGGTTTCGACCGCACGTTCTGGATCGGCGAAGTGCAGGACAGCAAACAGGCCGAAATCTATCGGGTGGCGGTCGACAGCCAGGCGGCGGCGCTGAGCGTCCTTCGCCCCGGCGTCACCGCCGAAGAGGTGCATCGGGCCTATGCCGCCGTCATCGAGGAAGCGGGTTTCGATTACCCATTCCGCTGTGGGCGTGCCACCGGATACAGCTATTTGGAAAAGCCCGAACTCGTTCTCGGAGACAAAACAGTTCTTCGCCCCGGCATGGTGTTGGCGGTCGACGGCTCGGTCAGCGAGACCAAGAGTTTCCGCGCGCAAGTCGGTGACAGCTTCATCATCACCGAGGATGGGTATGAGCAGATCACGGATCACGCGAAGGCACTCGACGACGTAATCCTCTGAGGGGCGATCGATGTTCAAATCAGGAGAGACGATCCAATCGAAGGCACGGCAGCCGCAACTCGATGCCGGCAAACACTGGCGGGCAAGGCTCGGCTTCATCCTGATGTCGACCGACCTGGCGGCCGAGTCGGATTTCTTCGCCATGGCGCCCGAGGGCGTCGCGGTGCACATCACGCGGCTCAAGTCGGAGGATTACACGACCAATGAAACGCTCGCCCGCCATATCGACACCATGGCCGACGCGGCGTCGCGCATTCAGCCGGACACCAAGCCGGACGTTGTCAGCTACAGCTGTACCAGCGGTTCCATCGTGATCGGCGAAGAACGAGTGATGGCGGAAATCGAAAAGGGCGCGCCGTGGGCGAGGCCGATGTGCCTGGTTACGGGGGTGGTCGATGCGCTGCGGGAATTGGGCGTGCAAAAACTGGTCGTCGGGACGCCCTACCTCGATGAGATCAACACCGCCGAGGCGGAATTTCTGGTCGGCAAGGGCTTCGAGGTACTCGATATGCAGGGCCTCAACCTCACGACCGGCATCGAATTCGGCTGCGTTACGCCGGACTACTGGAAGGCGTTCGCACTCGAAATCGATCGCCCCGACGCCGACGCCATATTCTTGAGCTGCGGCGGTATCCGCTCTCTGGAAGTCGCCGAGGAGATCGAACAACTCACCGGCAAGCCCGTCATCACCAGTAACCAGGCGCAGTTCTGGAGCTGCCTCCGGCGCGCCGGGATCGGGGATTCGATCGAGGGTTTCGGCCAGATTTTCTCGCGACCGGGCACTCGTTTGGCGCCCTGAGAATTTCGCCCATAACCATTGCGGACGACCACCGCGGGCGCCGCAGGCCAATGAGCGGTGCTGAAATCATTTGACTGCACCAATTGGAATGCCAGGTCCTTTTGCGATCCGTCGCGGGATTCAGGGCGGTTTTCGATAGGAGGCCGCGATGGATTTAGAACTGCGATGCCGAACTTTTTCGGTAAACGTAGTATAATTGCGGCGTTTCCTTGCTCCGACTGAAATTGACGGGGGCAAAGAGTCGTTGGACATCGCCTTGATCGAAGGTACTGAAATCGTCCAAAAACGAGGTCGACCCAAACGGCACTGCCCGCTTGTGACGTTCTTGACTGCTGTGGCCTTGGTGGTTGTTTCAGCACGCGCGGAAGCACAGGACGGCGCTGATACTCACGCGAATCCGACAGCTGACCCCAGTGCCGTCGTCATCGAACTATTGGTCGATGCCGGCGACACGATTTCCCTTCGCGGGGCGCCCTACAGCGAAAACATGACTTACCCTTTGGCCGAGATCACCGAGGACACATTGGTGCTGGATCCGCTGGTGGTCTCCGCCCTATCCCGGCGCGATGCCGATTTTCCGCTGCGGCTGGCTGACAATGTCAGGGAACTGGCCGATGTCGCCGTGGTCGTGGTCGAACGCCGGCGCTATCTTGGCGAGATGCGGCGCGGCGACGCGACCGTGATCTGGCTGCAGCCTGGCCTGCCACCCTTTCCCATCGCCGACCGGCCCGACCTGGTGTTGATGACGCCGGTCGGCAGCGAGCCGCCGCTCTTCGAGCTGATCCAATGGCCGGAAGCGATGTGGAAACTCGACGACAGCGAGCGCGACTCGCCGGTGCTCGAAATCGACAGCGATGACGGGGTCGCGGAACTGGCTGCGGGCGACGAGACCGTTCTAATGAGCGCGGACTGGCAACTGCCGCTGCGCCTCGCCCGGTTCGAGCCGGTCAAGGTCGGCGATTCGTCGAACGAACTAAAGCCGGTCGAGATCGATCTCGGCGAGGCGACGTTCTCGACCGAGGTCACGATCCGGTTTCATGGCCGCCTCGCCATACGGATCGCGAAGTGAGAGCGGCGCTCCGCATATTGGCGATGGCCGGTGTCGTCCTGCTCTTCCTTGGTGGCGTCGCCGACGCCAAAGTGGGCTGGAGCGACTGGCTGACCGCGAAAACCTATCACACGGACCATTTTCGGGTGCTCTATCAGGCGTCGCGACCGTCCGCATTCCGGGCTGGGATCCAGGAAGGGCAGACCAGCGAAGCCTATGCGAAAGCGGTCGGCGATTATATCGAGGAAGCGCGGACAAAGATCTTCGACGAGCTCGGCTTCGCGGAACCGTCATGGCTCGAAGGGCATAAGGTCGACGTCTATATCACCGACATTCCCGTTAGCGAACGGATGGGGTTCAAACCCACCGGCGTCGCCTACCAGAATATGGGCTTTCTGGGCGAGCTTGTCGGCGAGCGCGTGCTTTACAATCCGTGGATCGAGATCGGCTTGGAGCGGCATGTCTGGGGAAACAGCGCCGACGAGGCGTGGAAGGAGCATTATCTGAAGGCGCTGGTGGCCCATGAATTCTTCCATGTCGTGCAGTTCGGTTACGACGTCGCGGAACGGTTCTGGCTGATGGAATCGACGGCGACCTGGGTCGAGGACAAGGCGTTCGATCCGCCGCCGGAATACTGGCTATCGACCGGGTGGGCGGAGCGGTATGGGGCGTGGGATGCCAATCGCCTGTCGATGTCGACCCTGAGCAGCGAGGACGCCAACGAATACGCGGCTTCGGTCTTTTTCCAATATCTTTCTGAAAGAAATCCCGGATCGAACGACATCGTCCGACGCATATGGGAAGAGGCGGCCGAAGTCGACGGCCACAATACCTATCAAGCCCTGGCCATCGCCCTCGGCGACGAATACGCCTGGGGCGAAAAAATGAGGGCGCGAATCGGCGACTTCGCCGTCGCGACACTGATCCAAAGCCCGTCCCTCAACCCGACGTTCTCGTTCCGAAAACGCGATGACGTCAAGCAAGCCTATATCGACGGAATGCATCCCGATATTGCCGCTAGTAACGAGCTCGAACTGATACGTACTGCACTCGACAAACTGGAAGGCACCCGCTTGGTGCCGCTGAAACGCGATCTGATGCCCTTTCAGATCGGCTACTATGAGATCGAACCGGCGCGTTCGGCGCTGGCCGGATTTTACGACATCAAGGAGGAGCAAAACCTCAGCCGGCTGTCGGTGGCGGTGCGCGGTGCGTCTCACCCTTACTGGGATTTCCGTCTGGTCGAAGTACCGCGCCGCGGCTACGACGACGACGGCCCGATCGAGCAGTGGAAAGTCCACGATTTCCCGGGTCAGCGTTTCCGCGAGAAGTGGGCGAGTGTCGAGATCGAGGATTTCCCCCGCACGCGATTGTTCCTGGTCGCGGTCAACACGAATCCGGTCGAGCGCGACGACGAGATCGGCCCCAATGAGGCGATCAAAGCCCTTGCCGCGAATTCGTTCGAGTTGGCGGCGGCGATCCTGACGCCGCCGGTCGTGACGTCGTTCATCGTCGACGTCGACGAGGCCATCGGCTTCCCCCCGGATTGGCGCCCGGTTTGGAAGGTCGTTCGCGAGCCATCGTCGCGGCCGGGCACCTGGCGCACTCGGACGATTCTGACCGAAGGCATCAGATTCGACAAAGAGGAAAACAAGAAGGTGCGCTTTCGCGTCAAGACCAGCCGGCCGGTAGACCAATTGGCGGCGCTCGATGTCGGCGGCGAGGAAATTAATCTCAAAGCGACATTGAGATCGAAAACGTATCGGAGCGACGGCAAGATTTTCTATAACGAGTTCGAAGGATTTGTCGACTACGAGTTCGAGGAATTCGTCGACAACGAGTTCGAGCGATTTGACGACGACGTCTACTTCTTCGAGGAGGCGGCGAAACGCTTGGCGGGCGGCGAAGAGGTGGTCGAATTGGAGGTCGCGGTGTCCGGCTTCGATTCCTGGATCGGCCGCTTCGACGAAAAGCCGGAGACCGCGCCTCGATTATCGGTGGAGGATGGCGGCACCCTGCGCGTGACGATGTGGGAAGGCGGCGCTTCGATTGGAGGAAACGACAGGCTCAGTGGACGGAAATTGCCGATCCATAAGCTCGATCCGACCGCCCATCTCGTGAAGCTCGCGGTCCTGCAGAACGGCGAGGCCATTTACCGGGCGACGTGGCGTCCCGACCCCGACCGCGATGGCGCCCGAAAGCTCGTTGTCACGGTCAACGAAGGCTACGATCCGGATGCGGCCGCGAAGGTGTACCTCAGTTTCGCAGAGCCTGTTGTCGACGTCACGGTGCGATTGGCCAGCGGTAAGCAGCCGGGATATCCCGAGGGTTACCGGGCAGAGCTACCGACACGTGTCGAGCAAGGATCCTATGACTACACCGTTACCATTCCACCCTCCGACGCGGTGGCGAAAATACTCGCGGAGGACAAGGAACTCGCCTTTCTTGTCGATGCGCGGGTCAAGGATGGGCCTCGCATCGACGCCGATCCACGGTCCGCCGCATGGTATGACTGGGACGACAAGAGGTGGTACGGGCTGGAGGAAAACGTCCGCTACGGCGGCAAGACCGACGGTGGCGGCACCGATGAATGGCACAAGCTCGACGCCGCCGGACGCTCGATTGTTCTGCTGCTGGACGCCTCGGGCTCGATGGAGGACGCCGGGCGCATGGTTGAGGCGAAAGACGGTATCGCCGAAGCCGTAAGGAAACTGCGCGTGACCGATGAAGCCGCACTGATTGTTTTCTTTGATTGCAACCGGATTCAGACGGTGGTGCCATTCACCAACGACCACGAAGAAATAGTCAATGTCCTTCATGGCATTGAACCATCGGGCGATACGCCACTCGGCGATGCCATTCGATTTGCCAACAACTACCTGCAAACCGTGGCACAATTTCCGAAGCGGAAGCTGTTGGTCTTCTCGGACGGTGAGACAACGTGTGGCAGCAGCGCCACCGGTGCGGTCGCCGAGATCGAGCCCGACGAGCCGAAACGACAGCCGGACAAGGAAGACAAGCCGAAAGAGTTGCGCTGGACGGCATATCGGGTCGGCACCGGTGGTGGCTCATCCGTTCCGAACTACTGGGTCGAGGCGATCGAATACCGGGAAAGCGACCACGAGGACGACGCCAATGACCAGGCAACATTAACGGTCCGCCGTCACCCCGTCTCCTATGTCAAGTCCCGCGGCCGAACCGTGTGGTCGATAAACTGGTCGCGTTCGCGGGACCAGAACAAACAGGAAGCTCGCGGGCCCAAGGTGCCCGGCCTGAGAGGCGAAGCCGGCGAATTGCGCGAACGGACGATAACCAAGGACCGCGTACACGATGCGGTCCAACGGCTCATGGGTCTCGATGCCGTCGCTCTGGGAAGCGCGCAATAAGCCATGGTCAGGCGCGCGATCCTGCCGCTTATCGCATCGATGCTGGCATGGCAGCTTCCGGCAGCGGCCGATGACAGACACTACGAGGTTGATGAGAAGGTCTCCTTCCATCTGTCGAAGCCGGGTGGACATCTCGACTATCCGATGCGACTGCCGGCGCCGGGCCTGCTTGCTTTCGAGACCGATCCCGAGACGCTGAAGAAAGTGGCCGTCGAAGTTCTGGATGCGGACGGCATGGTCATTGGCCGCGGCGGCGCGCGTATTTCCACGGCGGGGCCTTATGTCGTGCGGCTGCGGCGCGACGCACGCTACGACGCGGACCAGGGCTTCGACCAATGGGACGGCCATGGCGGTGGCGCGCTCGCCTTCTGGTCGCCCGACATCGACGCCTTCGAGCCCAACGATTCGCGCGAGACCGCTTTCGTCTTCGAACTGGGTCCGGAACGGTCGAGCGGTGGCGGTCCGGTGACGTTGTTCCCCGCCGACGACGCGGACCACTTTGTCCTCCGTCTGACGGCGCCCGGCTATGTGACACCGACCCTGCGGATACCCGCATTCGTCGATCCGGCGTTACGATATCGGTTGATACCGGCAGACGAGGACGGTGCGGCGTGGCAATTCGGCGAGACCCGTCTGCTCGACGAAGGCGATGTCGCGCTCACCCTTCACGGCGATGTTCCGCAGCCGGCGCCGGTCGAGCTGCGGTTCGACTACGCTCCCAATTGGGATCAATGCGAGCCCAACCACGAGGCCGCGACGGCCTGTGACCTCAGCGACGGACGGACGGTCGCGATCAGCCTTTACCCCGCCGCCGACGTCGATTGGTTTTCCTACAAGACGGATCGTCCCGGTGCCATTCTGCTGTCGCTGTCCGGACTCCCGACGCCGGTCTACGATGGCCAAGGCAATCTGGTTCGCGGCCTGGAGACCGTGGTTCGCTCGGTCGAAGTACCGGAAGACAGTGGCCGCTCAGCCCAATATCACGTCACCCATGGCACCATTTTTATTGGGGCGCCGGATCCGGGCGTATACCGTTTCGCGCTTTCCGGCCGGTGGATCGGTAGCAATCCGGTGAGGGCCATGGAACTGAACGCGCAGACCGTCGAGTCGGCGATTGCCGATACGGAACCCGACTTCGCGATCTTCGGTGTCTACGGGGCCGCCCTGGACGACGGCTCGATTTTCGAATTGACCTTTCTTGCCGGCCTCGGCGCCGGCAGCTTCAACGCGACGGCCGAAGCCGCCGACATTGCGGCGGCGATGAGTGCGACCCTCGGCCTGCCGGACGAGCCCGAACCGCGCGTGACCGCCACCGACCCTGACCCGGAGACGGAAATCGAAAAAAAGAGACAGGTTGGCGGGGAAACGGAGGTGGCGGAAAAAGAAGGTGCGTCCGTCGAAGCGTCGGCGGCGTCGCCTCAACAGGCGGCCGTGCCGCCAACCCCTGAGGAGGTCGAATTGGCGCGGCTGCTGGATCTCGAAAGTCTGCTTAAATCCTCTTCCGAAACGACCCTATGGCGGCACCATTACGTGCAGCCGGACGGCGAGATCGTCAAGCGCCTCGAGGCAACGAAAACACCGGCGCTCGCGGGCGAGGCGGAAGTGACGAAGAGCGAGGCGTTGTCGCCCAAGATGTCGCGTCGCCTGCTGGCCCGTGCCATCCAGGACATTGAGTGAACACCTGCGGCCGGTGGGGGCCTATTCCGTCGTTTCGATCTTCACCCAATCGACCTGCACAAACGTCTCGCCTCCCATCAAGTGCTTATCGGCACCATCTGAAATTTGTTGACCGATAGAAATTATCAGGAACTTTCCCGGCGGTCTCAGGGCCGTGAGTTTTTCCAGTTCGACCCATTGCCCTTCCTCACTATCGGCCGTCGTTGGGTCGCCTTCTACTTTCCCGGAAACGAAATAGCTCCGACCGACCTTCTCGACACGTAACACTATTGCTTGGATGTCGCGGGTCGCCAATTCGGAATAAGCCGCAATATTTTGAGAGACGTTGCGGTGTCCCAGTGCCTCCTCGCTGTAGAACATGTAGCTGCCAAAACTTGTGTATTTGCCCCTCGTGACCTTGTTGGCGGAAAGATGGACGTAGACATTTCCAGCGTGCGCGTTGACGCCGCTCCCCGCGGTAGCAGCGAGAAAGTTGTCCTTGTCCGTATAAAGCGCAAGAGAGAAGCTTTCCCGGAAAGTTGTGATCGAAGGCAGCACCCGCATGGTCGCTATCCAGTCTCCGTCCGGGAGAGGTTCGGTCAGTTGGAACACATTCGCGAGTGCGTCATCGTGGCTGTACAGCGTTAGTTCTGTGGAGGACAGGACGTTGAGAAAGCCATCCTCGACGATGTAGCTTTCGATGTCCGGATTGAGGACATCCCAATGTTCGCCGAGCACATCGCCGTCGAAGTCGTCTCGGAACACTTCGGTTATTGTCGGCCCAGCCGGCGCGGGCGCCGGTGCCGGCTCGGGTTCGGCCTGGGCGACTTGTTGCACTTGCTGGATCGCTTCCTGGAATCCGATCGTCGACTCGGCGTTGAAATACTGGCCGTTGCCCGCGTTCGCGATACATTCGAGCTGCCGGCGGGCCTCGCCTTCGACATTGAAGCCGACGACATGGACCCGCACGTTGATGCCCTTGGTCCGTAGCTCGCCCGCAACCTTGCAGGGGTCGCCATCGCAGGTCTCGATGCCGTCGGATATCAGGATGATGTTGTTGTTCTCCACCAGTCTGCCGTCGAAGGCGTGTTCACTTTGCGCCAGCGAGGCCGCAATAGGTGTCTTTCCCTTCGGCGAGATGTCTTTGATCTTGCGGAGGAGCGCAATTCCCGTATCGGCGCCGATTCCTGACAGCAACTCCACATCGGCGCAATCCGACTTTGCACGATGGCCGTAGGCCATCAGGCCGACATTTGTGTCGGGCGGCAGGCCGGTCATGAGGTTGGCGAGGACGTTCTTCGCGGTTGCGATCTTGGCGGTGCCTTCGAGCTGGCCCCACATCGAATTCGAACCGTCTAGAATGAACAGGATGTTGCTGGCAGCGACTGCCGATTGGGCCAGAGCGAGCACAAAAGCCGCGGCGAGTGCCGCGGTCTTGATCGACTTCAAGATTGACATGGCATTTCCCCCGCTGGTTGTCTTTGAGCCGAGGTGCTCGGACCGGCGAATTGCCAAGCAATCCTATCGCCTCATCTGGGTCCGGATGCTTATCGTACACCAAGTAACCAGCTATGGGGCAAGTCAATGGCGGCCGTGCAGTTCCGCGCTTGCCGTATGGCGCTGGCGCCGGCACATCCGGTGACGTACTGGATTAGCGCGGTTCGAGCGTCTGTGTCAGTCGAAAGAACTCGGGCCGATAGAGCTCCTTTTGCGTCATCGGAGCGAGGCCGACGAGGCGGTAATAGGTGTCTTCGGCGTCGACAAGAATGGCCTGGAAGACGAAGAGGTCGTCTCCGGTCACCTCGTCCGTGCCCGTTCCCTCGAGCACGTGTCCCGCTAGCGGGCCGACAGTGATCCGCCGTTCTTCGGTCACCCTGGCGTCCAATACGGTGGCGATTTCTTGAAAGGCGAGCCGCCCGAATTCGATATTTGCGGCATTGGTGCCGGGACCGAGCGAAGCGGCGACGATCCACGCGGGCTGCGGCCCCTCGGCGGTGGCCTCACCGACAAAGAGCGCTGCACTTCCACCCATGGTGTCCTTGAAGGGTAAGAGATCTCCCTCCGCGATGGCGAAGGGCAAGACTTCGAGAGGGTCGGTGGTCAGGTCCTCGCTATAGGCGATCGACGAGAGGGCAGCCTCGACCACGGCCTCGCTATAGACGCCAGCCTGCAAGACAAGGTCGGGCATGGTCACCAAGACCAAGGCGGTCTCGGTGCCGAGCCTAGCGATCAAGAACCATTTCTGGAAGAGGTAGCCGCTCGCCTCCTGACTGGCGCGGAAGCAGCGGTGCTCGAAGGTAATGGCCAGGTCGGGACAAGGCCCCTGTAGCGCCATGCCCTGAGCCGCGAGGTTGTCTTCCGTGAACCCGGCTTCGAGATCACCATAAGCCTCCTTCGGCATCTCGGTGATGACGATCGAGGCGACCGCCTCGCGATCCATGAAGCCCGTGAAGTCGGGGCTGACCACAAACCCCGTCGGCGGCACAAGCCCGATTCGGCTGGCTGGTGGAAACTGCGGTGCGTCGCCGGCGCGCAGTGTTCCGGGCAGAAATGCGGCGGGTAAATAAAACACCATGAAAAGTACTTTAAGTGGCCATTTCGAGAATGGCCGCCAGAGCCGCATGGCGTTCAGTGTTTTCATCCCTTGACTCCTAGCCGCCCGCCGGTCGAATGACCGGAAATATCATAGAAGAGGACAGGACCAACGGTTTCGCGCTGTCGAGCAGCAGGACGGCGGGCAACAGTCGGGGCGCGAACGCGAAAACTGTCCGTCGCATAATACCCCTCCCGATCGACTAGGACGAGCATAGCACGTCAGGTCGTTGGTCGCGTAGCAGGGGGTCCCCGTCATCGGTTCGCCGTCCAGCAGGCGGGCAACAAAGCGAAGGCGTTTTTCCATCACCGAACTCTCTTTCCACGGCATCAACACCTCCCGCCCGATAGAACAGGCCAAATGTGTTACCCATGTCTCCGGTACGAAATGTCGATTATGTCTCGGGCCGCTCAAATGACTTAGGCCGTCACGTTGTTGCGATATTCTTTTGTGTCCGCATAGCGTCCGAAATTGGCCTGTCCACTAATCATCACGACGTTCGGTGGCCGACGGATCCTTGATTCGTGGTCGCATATTCGAAATCCTATGGGCGTCAGTTGTGGTGCTAATCGCTAACCATAATCCCAAGAACGGGCAACCAAACCTTCATGGCCAAAGATCTATCGTGGCCCAATTCGAACATTCAAGACCGACGATTAGAATGTCGGCTTTCGGACCACAAAACGGTCGTCCAATTGCAATAGTCAATTCGGCAGCTGCGTGCCAAAACCAGACATAGGGAATCGGGATGCCGCTGGCGTCTCTTGGCCCAACTCAATCCTTCACACCAGATGATGCTTTGGCAGAAATCGGCGAAAAATTGCCATTCTTCTAACGTTGATAGCGCTATCGATTTTTTCAATTCGACGGGCCGAATCTCAACTACTTCGGGATGAGTCTCAGCAACATTGGGAATTTTGCGGCGGAGCTTCGCGAGGCGAGGGTGAAGGAGGAGGAAGAGTCTATGAAAGCGGTTGTCAACACCCGGTACGGATCGCCGAAAGTCCTGGAGATCCGGCAGGCGCCGAAGCCATATTCCTCAGCTGCGGTGGTATCCGGTCGCTGGAAGTCGCCGAAGAGGTCGAGCGGCTCACCGGCAAGCCCGTTATCACCAGCAACCAGGCGCAGTTCTGGAGCTGCCTCCGGCGCGCCGGGATCGGGGATTCGATCCACGGCTTCGGTCAGATTTTCTCGCAACCGGGTGATCATTTGGCGCCCTGAGAATTCCACCCATAACCATTGCGATCCCCAATCGCGAACGACAAAATCGGGCACCGCGGCCCAATGAGGCCCGCTCGAACAAGGACGATGCGTTATGCCACTCTCGGGACCACCCCTCGAAGCGCCGCTGACCCTGACCGAAATCCTGACTCCGGGCCTGGCCGGCAAACCCGACGAGGTCGCACTGGTTTCGGCCGAGCGCGGCTGGACCTGGCGCGAGCTCGACGCCGCCGCGACTCGGTTGGCGGCAAACTATCTGGCCCATGGTCTGCGTCCCGGCGATCGGCTGGCGTCGCTGATGCCCAATCGGACCTGGCTGGTGATCCACTATCTCGCCTGCATCCGCGCCGGGTTGGTGGCGACCCCGCTCAATTATCGTTACATGGCGCCCGAGATCGATCACGCGCTTGGCCTCAGCGGCGCGTCCGCCCTTGTCGTCCATGCCGAGCGCGACGACGACATTGCCAAGTCCGAGCTCGCCGGCACGCTGCCGCTGGGATTAATCACCTACGGGGCGACCGACGGGCGCGGCCCGGATCTGGCGGACATGGTCGAGCGCGAGCCGGTCGAAACCTCGCTGCCGAGACCGGGCCTCGACGATCCGGCGTTCATCTTCTTCACCTCCGGCAGTACCGGAAAGCCCAAGGGCGTCACCCACACCCACGAGACCTTCGCCTGGCTCCTCGCCGGGGCGGTGGCGGCAAGCGGACTCGGCGCCAGCGACACCATCCTGCCCGGCTCGTCGTTTTCCCATATCGGCGGCAGCAGCTTCTCGTTGGCGGCGCTCTCGGTCGCGGCGCGGGTCTTGGTGCCACGCACGTCCGATGGCGATGAGCTGATACCGCTATTGGATATCCACCGGCCGACGGTCCTGTGCATGCTGCCGGCGGCGTTGTTCACCCTGGTCCGCGATCACAATGCCCACGAGCGCGAATTCTCCTCGCTCCGCCTCTGCCTCTCCGGCGGCGACAAGGTGTCCGACCAGCTCGAAAAGGAGTTCACCGAGCTCGTGGGTTTTCCGATCGAGGAGCTGTACGGGATGACCGAAATCGGCTTGGCGACTGCGAACCCGCCCACTGCGGCCGACAAGACGGGATCGATCGGCGCGCTCAATGCCGGCTTCAGCCTGTCGAACCGGGACGACGCGGGCAACGAGGTCGCGGCCGGTTCCGAGGGTCGGCTGTGGATCAAATCGAAATCCAACATGGCCGGCTATTGGGACAATACGGAGGCCACCGTCGAGACCGTCCGCGACGGTTGGCTCGATACCGGGGATGTGGTGGTGGTCGACGACGACGGCTACCTGTGGTTCCACGGCCGCAAGAAACAGATCATCATCCACGACGGCTCCAATATCTGTCCACAGGAGGTCGAGGGCGCGCTGATCGAGCACGAGGCGGTACTCGAGGCGGGCGTGGTCGGTATCCACGACGCGGTGCACGGGGAGAACGTACGCGCCTATATCACGCTCAGCGACGAGGTCGCGCGGCCGGCCGCCATCGAGCTGATTCGGTTCGCCCGCGAACGGGTCGGCTTCAAGGCGCCGGAAGACGTCATCGTGCTCAAGGAGATGCCGTTGAACGCCACCGGCAAGGTCGACCGCGTCACGCTCAAGAGGATGGCCGAAGAACAGTCCCACGACATCGCCTGAGCGCGGGGCCCGACGGTCACGCCGCTTCGGCCTCCAAGGCGCGTTCGACCCAGTCGAGCCGGTCCTGGCCGAAATGCATCTCGTCGCCGACGAACATGGTCGGGACGCCGAAGACGCCGCGATCGACCGCGGCGGCGGTGGCCTCGATGAGCGCGGTTTTGATCTCCGGTCGCTGGGTGGCGTCGCCGAGCGCGACGGCATCGAGCCCGGCATCGCCGAGGATCGCGCCGATCTCGGTCGCATCCTCGACGTTGCGGCCGTCGACCCAGCAGGCCTCGAACATCGCTTGATTGTAAGTTTCGAGGCAGCCCGCCGCGGCGGCCCAGATCGCGCCCCGCATCAGGCCCAGCGTATTGAAGATGAAAAGGGGGTTGGGGTTGAACGGCACGCCATAGCGCGCCGCATAGCGCGCCATGTCGTCGAACATCCAAGCCTTCTTCTCGGCGATCCGCACCGGGGTGTCGTTACCGGTGGTCTTGAAAATGCCGCCGAGCAATACCGGACGGGAGACCAATTCGGTGCCGTGGCGCGCGCACAAAGCGGGCAGCTGGGTCCACGCCAGATAGGCGGTCGGACTGCCGAAGTCGTAATAGAACTCCACCTGCTTGGTCACGTCGGCTTCCTCTCTTGGTTCGATCTGGTTTCGCTACCAGGGTTCGACATAGGTCCGCACGTCGGTTTCGAACGTCCAGGCGGTGCGCGGCTGGACGTGGAGCTGCCAATAGATCTCGGCGAGGTCGTCGGGCTGCATGACGCCGTCGGCGGGCCGGGTTTCGAACCACTGGGGGAACAGTTCACGGGTCGCCGCGGTGTCGATCGGGCCGTCGATGACGACGTGGGCGACATGGATTCCCTCGGGGCCGAGTTCACGCGCCAGGCTCTGCGCCAGCGCGCGCAAGGCATGCTTGCCGCCGGCGAAAGCGGCGAACCCGGGGGCGCCGCGCAGGCTCGCCGTGGCACCGGTGAACAGGATGGTGCCGCGCTGCCGCTCAAGCATGCGGCGGGCGGCCTCGCGGCCGACGAGGAAGCCAGCGAAGGCGCACATCTCCCACACCTTGCGGTAGACCCGTGCCGTCGTCTCGATAACCGGGAAATGAACGTTGCCGCCGACGTTGAAGACGACGACCTCGAGCGGGCCGATATCGTCCTCGACCGCCGCCACCAGTGCCTTGACCTGGTCCTCGTCGCGGGCGTCGGAGTGGAACCCCGTCGCCCGCCCGCCGTCGTCCTCGATCGCCGCCACCAGGCCATCGAGGTCGCCGCGGCGTCGGGTAACGGTGACATGATAGCCTTCGCGGGCGAAACGGCGGGCGATTGCGGCGCCGAGATAGTCACCGGCGCCGACAACGAGCGCGGCCCTGGTCGTGGTGTCGTCGGACATGGGCCCAACCTAGCGGATTCTGCGCCGGCGGCAAATTCGCTCGCACCCTTGCCGGCATCGATAGGGCCGGTGGATTGCCGCTCCGGGCCTACGCCTCCTCGGCCTCGATTCGGCCGTCCTTCGACAGCATCACCGCGACCCAGCGCAGATCGGGCATGTGGCCGCAGATGATCATCACCATGGCCATGATCGGCACCGCCAGAAAGATGCCGACGATGCCCCAGATCAATCCCCAGGCGGCCAGCGACAGGATGATGATGAACGGGCTGAGGTTGAGCGAGCGGCCCATGAACGTGGGCTGGATGACCGAGCCGATGAGGAACTGAATCAGCGCCAGGCCGGCGAAAGCGATGGCGGCGGGCCACAGGCTGTCGAAATGGATCAGCGCCAGCGCGGTCGGGAACAGAACCGAGAGCGAGGGGCCGATATTGGGGATGAAATTGAGGACGAAGATGATCAGCGCCCAGGTCGCGGCGAAATCCAGCCCCAGGACCTTCATCAGGATATAGGCAGCGGCAGCCTTCAGTATCCCGGCGACCGACAGGATCCAAACATAGCGGCGTATGCTCCTGGCCACCGAAATCACGATGTCGTGGATGTTTTCGGTCTCCTCCGCCCGCGGAAACAGCGCGGCGATCTTGCGCGGCAGGATGTGCTGCTCGGCGAACAGGAAGCCGGCATAGAGCCCGACCAGGACCAGGGTCAGGATCATCGATCCAGCGGTCCCCACAGCCGCCGACACGCCGGCGGCGAAGTCGATGCGCGTCAGCGCGTCCTGCATGGTGGCTGCCGCGCCGCTGCCGATCAGACCGACCAGGCGCGTGAACAGCTGGTCGACGCGGGCCGCATAGTCGGGCGCGGCGGCGGCGATCGCCACCATCTGACTGGCCAGCAATTCGGAGAGGGCGGCGACGGCGACGACGATCAGGGCGATGGCGCACGTTACCGCTGCCCAGTGGGGCAGGTGCCGCCGGCCGCCGACGGACAACGCGGCCAGCCGGTCGATGATGGCGTTGAGCAGGCCCCACACCAGGAGCGCGATCGCCAACGGCACCAGAAGCGGCCGGGCGACGACGAGGAAGGCAACCACAATCGCGGTGGTGACGACGAAGCGGAAGTGACTACGCAGAATATCGGACTTGGCGGCGGCGTCAGTCATGGTCGGGCATCACGGCGTTGTTGCGATCGGCGGCGGCGTTGTCAAAGCGGGAATCCCATCCAGTGGACCAGGCGCACCCAGGCCCGCCGCCAGCCGCCGCGTGTATCCGCATCCTCGATCGCGTGCATGGTGATCTTGGCGCCGATCCAGCGGAACGGCTCGGGCGGTATCCAATTGGGCAGGGTGGTGGCGAGGTCGAGTTTGAGCTCGGGCGCCGCCGGGTCGTCGAGCAGCGCCAGGCCGAGGCGGGCGCCGAAGCGGCTGGTCGAGACGCCGAAGCCGGAATAGCCGCCGGCCCAGATCGCGCGGCCGCCGTGATAGCGCTGGAAGTGGACCGCCATCCGCGTCGATAGCGCGATGGGCCCGCCCCAGGCGTGGCTGAAACGGACATCGTCGAGCTGCGGGAAGGTGGTAAAGAAGGTTTCCGCCAGGCGCCGGTAGACGGCGATGTCGCGGTCCGCCGCGGGGTCGGTATCGTTGCCGAAATAGTAGCCGACGCGGCCGCCGAAGATGATGCGGTTGTCCTTGGTCAGGCGGGTGTAGTTGAGCTGGGTGCGGGTGTCGTAGACGCCTTGGCGGTGAACCCAGCCGATGCGGCCCAACTGCTCCTCGGTGAGCGGCTCGGTGGCGATGATGCGGTCGCGAATGGCGGCGACGCGGCGGGTGATGCGGCGGTCGCCGGCGGCGAAGGCGTTGGTCGCGAGCAGCACCTTGGGCGCCCGCACCAGGCCGTCGTGAGTGCGCACCGCCATCGCCGCGCCGTCACGCTCCAAGCCGGTCAGCGGCGTGTCCTCGTAGAGCCTTACGCCGAGATCGATCGCCGCCCGGCGCAGGCCCCAGGCCAGTTTCGCCGGGTGGACGATGCCGCTGCGTTGGCGCGACCACACCGCGCCATGATAGAGCGGCGAAGCGATCTCGGCCTGGACCGCGGCGCGATCGAGGTAGACGACATCGTAGCCGTGCTTCTTGTGGAGCTCGTATTCGTCGTCGAGGTCGGGCAGGTGGGCGGGATCGACGGCGACCGTCATCTCGCCGTTCCATTCGATATCGCCGTCGATGCCGTGACGCTCGAGGGTGGCGGCGAAACCGTCGAGGTTTTCCTGGCCCAGCCGTTCGAGGACATCGAGATCCTTGGGAAAGATCCGGGCTGCGTTGGATAGGCCGTGCATAATCGAGGTCGAGATGATGCCGCCGGGGCGGCCCGAAGCGCCGTGGGCGACCTTGCCCGCTTCGACCAGCACGATATCGCGGCCGGGATCGGCCTCCTTGCCCTGAACCGCGGCCCACAGCCCGGTGAAGCCGCCGCCGACGATAACCAGGTCGGCCTCGGTGCGGCCGATCAGCGGCGGTGCCGGGGACGGCGCGTCGGGGCTGTCGAGCCAGAACGGAAACAGCGTCGTATCGCCGAGCGCGCGATCGACCGGATTGACCATCGCCGGCTCCCCTTGAACTGCGGTCAGGACCGATCACTCTATCACGGTTCGATCACTTGGCGCAGCGCACCGCGCACCCTGGCGGCGGCGGCGTTGGCGCATTACAATCCGAGCCGGGTCAACGGGGAGGATAAGCGATGCGGATCCTGGCGATGGTGGTTGTGCTGGTGGCGGCGATGACGCTGCCGGCGGTCGCGGCGGACGATCTGCCGATCAGCGCGTTCTACGGAAAGTGGAGCGGCAGCGGCAAATCGAGCGGCATGGCAGGCGGCTTCTTCGACGTCTCCGAACGCGATCTCGACGTCACCATCTCGGCGGCGGGCAACGGTGTGCGCGTTGCCTGGACGACGTTCCTGCGCAAGGGCAGCGACCCGCAGAACCAGGAAGTCGTCAAGCGGGCGGCGAAGATCACATTCCGCGCCGGCGGCCGGCCCAACGTGTTCATCGAGAAGCGCGGCACCGACCCGTTCGACGACAAGCCGTTGTCGTGGGCGCGGATCGATGGCCGGACGCTCACCACCTACACCTTCGTCGTCGACAAGGACGGGGTCTACAGCCTGTCGAGCTATGCCCGTACCCTGGCCCGCAACGGACGCAACATGGAGCTCTTGTTTGCTCTCTTCCGCGACGGCGAGCGGGTCCGCACGGCGCGCGCCAAACTGGTCAAGAAATAGCCGCGGGCGAGTCGTCCGGTTTCCAGATGGCGGCGACAGTGGCGCGCCGCGGCAGCCGATATCTGTTATAATCGTGTCGCCCGAGCCACCGAGCCGGAACCGATGGAGTGACCAACGATGCCAAGCGCCAAGGATGCCGCCCGCCGGGTGATCGACCAATTGCCGGACCAGGCGACGTGGGACGACATCATGTATGAGCTCTATGCGAAGCAGAAAATAGAGGCGGGGATGGCCGACATCGAGGCCGGGCGCACCGTCCCCCACGACGAGGTCAAGGCCGAGCTGCAGCGTCGTGGTGATTGAGTGGTCGCATCGGGCGAGGACCGATATTCTCGATCTGAATGGATCAGGACATAAATCGCTGGGATTATCGGCAGGATCACCACGCACAAATGTCGCTCAGAGGAGTGAGGAATGGGGGAACCGCTGGTTCGTGCGCGAGTCTTCATCAGCCACAATCGTTCTGACAGGTCTCAGGCCCATAAGATAGGCAAAGAATTGCTAAAGGCCGGCCACGAAATTTGGCTAGACTCGTGGGAGATATTGCCTGGCGATTCGCTGATTGAGAAAATTTCAGATGGAATCATTGAGTCGTCTTATCTATTGGTTCTCCTTTCAAAAAATTCAGTCCAATCACCTTGGGTCAAAAAGGAACTAGAGGTCGCCCTCAACAGGCAATTGAAGGACAAGGGCATCAAAGTCATCCCATGTCTACTGGAGGATTGTGACATTCCTGTTTTCCTGGAGCCCATAAAATATGCGGATTTTCGGGAGAAATTCGCGGTGGGAATGGAGGAGCTCCATCCGGCAATCAAAATGGTCAGCCTCGCGACTATGGGACGTATCAAACAGGACGAGGACGTTTGGATACATGACCATGCAATCGACTACGGCTTTCCAAAGCCTGAGACCAATGAGAACTTTTTTCGCGTCAGCATTATCTCACATTACGCCGTCGAGAAGTTCAGCGTGTTTTTCAAGTTTGAGGCTCATGCAAGCAAGCTCATCAACCAACGTTACGAATCTTACCCACCTGAATTTAACGTCTTCAAACCCGTTGTTTTTTTTCGGCTGTTTATTGACGAAATGCGCCGCCACATAAACGAGTCTGGTCGGGACCTTTCGGTATTGCTGGACGGCCCTATGTTAAATCAAAATGAGTTCTCCGTACTGGATACGAAAAAACGTCCGGTCGCGACCTGCTCCACGTATGCACGCCGCATGGGTGAGGTGAAGGATAATCTGATCGTGTATTACTATGGCGAACTGGTGTTGCGGCAGCTGGACGAGTTTGTCGAAAGTCTGAGAAAGTACGCGCGGCAAGACTTGGTGGAGGAATTTAGGGTTTGGTTGGCCAAGAACCCGATGTTTAAGTAACGCGGAGAACGCAATCCACGTTGCCTGCGGTTTGTTCTCAGCCTGAAATCACCAGCTTAGCTTCGGGCGCTGTCACCCGGGCGTCAGTCGGATATTGGCACCTGCTGCCGTCGCCGTCGTTATCCAGCGGAATCCGCCGCGCGCAGGCGGTCGAGACGCAGGCGGTGGCGCTCGTCGGTGAGCCGCCAGGCGCCGAGATAGACCGCGCCGGTGGTGCCGATGCCGACGACCCCGGCGATCAGAAACATGATCAGCAACTGATACTTGACCGCGTCGAGCGGCGCCACCCCGGCCAGCACCTGTCCCGTCATCATGCCGGGGATGGCGACGACGCCGGTCGCCGCCATCGAATTGAGGATCGGGATCATGCCGCTGCGCAGCGCCTCGCGGGTGACGTGGTGGAGCGCGGTCCAGCGGTCGGCGCCGAGACACAGCCGGGCCTCGATCGCCGCCTGCTCGCGCGCCGCCATGGTGAACAGCGCGTTGAGGCCGAGCGCGATGCCGGTCATCGCATTGCCCAAGATCATGCCGAGCAGCGGCAGGGCGTAACGCGGATCGTACCACGGCTCGGGCCGGACCATGGTGGTCAGGGCAAGAACCGTGATCAGGCCGGCGGCGGCCAGCATCGTCGTCGTGCCGATACCGTAGGTCCACAGGCCGGACAGCGACCGTCGCTGGCGCGCGGTGACCTCGTAACCGGCGAAGCCGACCATGATCGCGGCGGCGAGCAGGGTCCAGGCCGGCGACACCTGGGTGAAGAGGAAATTGAGCACCAGCCCGAGCAGTACCAACTGCACCACCATCCGGGCGCCGGCGATGGCGATCTGCCAGGCGAGGCCGAGCCGGAGCCAGATCGACAGGCCGGCATTGACGATCAGCAGCAGGGCGGCGAGGGCGACATCGATCGTGCCGAGTTCGATATAGCTCATGGCTCGGCCTCGTAGAGCCGCCCCGCGTCCATGGTCAGCGTGCGCCCGGCGAGCCGGCCGGCCTGGGCGCGGTCGTGGGTGGTGAAGACGATGGCGATGCCGTCGGCGAGCCGGTCGCGGAGGACGGCCTCGGCGGCGGCGACGCTGTCGGGATCGAGCGCCGAGGTCGGTTCGTCGAGGAGCAGGACGGCCGGCCCGCCGGCGAGCAGCCGGGCCAGCGCCAGGCGCTGCTTCTCGCCGGTCGAGAGCCGTGTCACCTGCCAGCCCATGGCCTCCGCCGGCAGGCCGAGGGCGGCCAGCCACGGCGCCGCCACCTCGCGGTCGGCGAAATGGCGGCCGACGTCGTCCGCCCACCAGCCGGCCTCGGCGGCGAGGTAGGCGACACGCCGCCGCCATTCCGGGCCGCTCCAGGTCTCGCGCCTTTGCCCGTCGAGCGAGACGCGGCCCCGGTTGGGGTCGAGATCGGCGATGGCGCGGAGCAGCAAGGATTTGCCGGCCCCCGAGCGGCCGACGATGGCGACCGCCTCGCCGGCCTCGACGGCGAGCGACGCCGGCTCGAGCCCGGGCCGGCAGAGGTCGCGAATTTCGAGCATCGCGGCGGGCTCAGACGGGCAGCGGCGTGACGCCGAACAGCCAGCTATGGAGGGCGAGGAAAACGGCATAGACGGCGAGCCCGGCGGCGATCTTCCACCAGCCGATTTCGCCGAGCGTCAGCGCCGTGCGGCCGCCGATCAGCGCCGCGAACGGAACCAACGAGGTGGCGGCGGCGAAGCGCTCCCAATCGGCGCCCAGCTTGAGCCGTTTCTTGCGGTCGATCATCGCCATGCCGATCACGGCGACGAGCAGCAGGGCGCCGAAGAAGATCAGCGAGGCGAGGTCGCCGTTGGCCAGGATGTGCGCCGCCGCCCACAGCACGATGGCCCACATCGCCGGGTGCCGGGTGATCTTGATGATGCCCTCGGGCGCGGCGCCGGATCTCAGCTTGCCGTCCTGCATCAGGGCGGTCGGGTTGAGGGTGAAATAGCCGGCGATCACGAGGATGAAGGCGAACGGCATCAGCACCACGGGCGCGAGGCCGAGGAGCGGGCCGGATGGCCAGAGTTCGACATAGGGCGCGGCGGCGAAGGCCAGGATCATCCAGGCCAGCAACACGATCGACAGCAGGCTGTAGAGGACCAGGAAGGCCGGCTCGCCGATCCGCCCCACGGCGCTATCGCGGGCCGGCGGGCTGGCCAGGACGAGGTGGCTGATTGCGAACGCCAGGGCGGCGATCAGCAGGGCAAGGATGGACCCGGTCATGGCGCCATTGTGGGCCAAGGGGGCGCGCGGCGTCCATCGCCGCTTGCGGCTGCACCTAGAACGGCACGGCGATCGTCATGCAGAGGAACTTCATCAGCGGTGTGGCGGCGCGGAAGGTGGCGCCGACCTCGTCGACGAAATTAGCCTCGAGCGCGTCACCCGGCGCGACCCGGCGCATGGCGAAGAAGCTCTTGCGTTTGATGTCGTCGATATGGGGGTCCTCGGGGTCGAACCCCCGCGGCGGGCGGCTCAAGCTGACGCCATGGACGTCACCGAAGGTCGCCTTGAACGCCTTGCCGCCGACCGCCCGCTTCCAGCCGCCCCCGTCACGGGCGATGGCATCGCGGATGCGCCGCAGTTCGGGCGCCGGCGGCAGCCACACACCGCCGCCGAAGAGGACCTCCTTGGGCGCCAGATGGACGTAGAAGCCGGGCGCATGGGCGTCCTTGCCGGCAGCGTGGCGGAATTGGCACGCGGCGTGCTCCTTGTAAGGCCGTTTGTCCTTGGCGAAACGGGTATCGCGGTAGATGCGGAACATGGACCCGCCATGGGGACGGGGATCGGCCACATAGTGGGGCGAGATCTTCTTGAGCCGCGGCGCGATAGCGGTGATGAAGTCGGTCAGCGGCGTGACCACCGCCGTCTGGTATTCGGTCTTGTGGGCCTGAAACCAGGTGCGGTCGTTGTGGCGCGCCAATTGGCGCAGGAATTCGAACAGTTCCGGTGGGAAGCCGGGAAACGCGACAGCCATGGCGCGTGATCTCCAGTGTCATTTGGGACTGGACTTCGATTTGTAGTTTGTAATTCGCAAGTTACAAATCGGAAAACGCCGAACGGCTGTTTCGGACCGTCCGCGCGGCGTGAAGGCCGCGCTTTCGGGAAACAACAAACTACTAATTGACAGTATAATGTCAATATGACAGCTTGCATACATTATGGGAACGCAGAGCCATAACCAATCGCTCGCCGGCGCCGCCGCGACGGCGTTGTTTCTGGAAACCTTTCGCCTCAACGGCCTGCTCGTCGCCGCCGGTGACCGGCTGACCGCCGATATCGGGCTGACCAGTGCGCGGTGGCAAGTCATCGGCGCCATCGCTCTCGCCGGGCGCCCGCTGACGGTCTCCCAGATCGCCCGCAATATGGGCCGTGCCCGGCAATCGGTTCAGCGGGTTGCCAACGAATTGCAGGCGGCCGGGCTGGTCGCTTTCGCCATCAATCCCGACCACCGCCGGGCCAAGCTGGTCCGCCTCACCGACCGCGGGGCGGCGGCCTATCGCGCCGCCATGGCGCGTCAGGTGCCGTGGGTCAACGGCCTCGCCCAAGGTCTCGAGCCGGAAGCGATCAACGCCGCGCTTCGGATCGCGCGTGCGCTCCGCGAGCGACTCGAGGCGGCCGACCGCGAGCTGAATTCATAATTCGCTAAACAAGAGGTCCGACCATGAGCTACGAGATCCTGCGGTTCCTCCATCTCATCGGCATGGCCTTGATCGCCGGCGGGCTGATCGGCGTCTTCGTCTCCGATCTCCGCTCCCGTCAACTCGACGAACTGGCGCCCTTCGCCGAGGCGGTCCGCATGATCGCGGTGTTCTACGACGGGGTCGTCGTGCCGGGCGCGTTGCTCATCCTGTTCTCGGGGACCTGGCTGATCGTCGAATATTACGGCGGATGGGACTTCCTGGAAGTGCCCTGGTTGATTGGCATGGTCGTGCTCTTCGCCTTCGAGTTCATTGAGGGCAACACGATCACCCGGCTCTATTTCATGCGCCTGCGGCGGCTGACCCGAGAGGCGGTAGAGAAAGGCGGCGTGACGCCCGAACTGCTGGCGGCGCGGGAAGGCGAACGGCTGCCGACTTTCACCCATTTTCTCGACATCCCGCTGCTGATGGTCATCGTCTCGCTGGGTGTGCTGCGCCCCGACGACTGGGCCCAAGCGACCATTGGTATCGCGATTGCTCTCGCCGTGGCGGCGGCGCTGACCGTCCTATTGCCGCGTCTCTATCCATGGACCCCGAAGGTCGACGGCGGCTGATAAGGCCGCCGCCGTCTCAAGCGATGTCGAGCTCCGCCGGCGGCGCGATACCGCGTTGGCGGCAGGCGCCGGTGACCGTGTTGACCAACAGGCAGGCGATGGTCATCGGGCCGACCCCGCCGGGCACCGGCGTGATCGCGCCGGCGACCTCGATCGCCTCGTCGAAGGCGACGTCGCCGACCAGGCGGGTCTTGCCTTCTGTTTCGCTCTCGATCCGGTTGATGCCGACGTCGATGACCGTCGCGCCGGGCTCGATCCAGTCGCCCCGAACCATCCGCGGCCGGCCGACCGCGGCGACCAGGATGTCGGCGCGGCGACACACCGCCGGCAGATCGCGGGTGCGCGAATGGGCGATGGTCACCGTGCAGTTGCGTTGCAGGAGCAGTTGCGCCATCGGCTTGCCGACGATGTTGGAGCGGCCGACGATGACCGCCTCGAGACCGGTCAGATCGCCGAGTGTATCTTCGAGCAACATGCGGCAGCCGAGCGGCGTGCACGGGACCATCCCCGCGCCGCCGGTCGACAGGCGGCCGACATTGACGACGTGAAATCCATCGACGTCCTTGTCGGGATCGATGGTGTCGAGGATCTTGGCCGAATCGATCTGGTCGGGCAGCGGCAGCTGGACCAGGATTCCATTGACCGCCGGGTCATTGTTGAGACGGTCGACCAGCTCGAGCAGGTCGGCTTCGGCGGTGTCGGCGGGCAGGCGGTGTTCGAACGATTCCATGCCAGCCTCGGCGGTCTGCTTGCCCTTGTTGCGGACATAGACCTGGCTTGCCGGATCCTCGCCGACCAGCGCGACGGCGAGGCCGGGCGTCAGCCCATGGGCCGACTTGAGCGCGGCCACCGCCTCGGCGACCCGGGCCCGGACCGTGGCGGCGAACGCCTTGCCATCGATAATCGTTGCCTGCGCCATGCTGCCCCCTCGTTGTCGGTGTCGGATGGATTTCCGGCCGCCGCCGGCGTTGCGAAACGGCGACCGTTCTAGAGCACTCTGTGCTCATGTCGAATCAATTCTGTTGCGGGTTGGGCGACGCGGGGGCCGCCCAAGCGCGACTCTGTCGGGCCGGGACCCGTTCATTCGTTGCGGCGGCGCTCGGCGAACCAGCCGGTCAGCAAAGCGAGGCCCGTTTTCGGGTCGCCGGCGAGATGCAGAACCTTGCGGCGATCATGGTGGCCGGCGACGATTTCGAGGTCGCGCCTGGCGACCCGCCATTCGCGCGCCAACAGGCGGATCAGCGCCGCGTTGGCCTGGCCTTTTTCGGCAACGGCGGTGACCGAGACCCTGAGCGCCGATGCACCGGCGCCATCGACGGCGATCCCTTGAACCCGGTTGTGGGCCGCTTTCGGCGTCAGGCGGACGGCAATGCGGACGCCGCCATCGACGGCATGGAAAGGACCGGCGGCGTCACCGGCCACCGCCTCATCCCATCGCCGGGCCGTATTCCCACAACAGGCTGCGCGCCAGCCACAGCAGCAGCAGCAGGACCACCGGCGAGATGTCGATGCCGCCGAGATAGGGGACGACGCGGCGGATCGGCGCCAGCGCCGGCTCGGTGGCACGGCTCAGGAAGTCGCCGGCGCTGTTGACGAATTGATTTTGGCGGTTGACGACATTGAACTGAACCAGCCAGGTGAGGATGACATAGGCGATCACCACCCAGGTGTAGAGCTGCAGGATCAGGTCGATCAGGCCCACCACGGACATCATGTTCCCCTCCGCCGGCAATCGTCAGCCGCCTGCAACCTAACGGCAGTGATGGGCCCGCGCAAGCGCTTGACATGGCCCCGCGTCGGCCCACATTATCCGCGCCGTTCGCCGCTCTCTGGCGCGGCCGGACGCAGGGCGGGGCCGTAGCTCAGTTGGGAGAGCGTCGCGTTCGCAATGCGAAGGTCAGGGGTTCGATTCCCCTCGGCTCCACCATCCCGTCTTTCGATTTCATCAGGTTCGAATTGAGTCCATGACGGACCCGCGAAGCGCCCGTGTTCACGCTACTGCTTTGATTTTGGCCGAGGATCGCCCAGTCGATCCGAATCGTGCACCCGAAGACACCGATGCGCTGGCATCGAGAGGGGTTCAAGACCTATTGGCGATGGAAGTCGAGATCACACAAAGGACGGCCAAAGGCGACTGTCGAGCTCCGGCGCTGATCCGGCGAATGTGCTCGGACAATCCGTTGTGGGGCGCGCCGCGCATCCACGGGGAACTCCTGAAGCTCGGCTTCGAGATCAGTCAGTCGACTGTGTCCAAATACATGCCTTGCCGTCCTACGGATCCCGATCAGAGTAGGAAATCATTCCTCCGTAATCACATGGATTGTACTGCTTCAATCGACTTCCTTGTTGTCCCAACGTTGACCTTCAAGATCCTCTTCGTGCTCGTCGTCCTCAGCCATGAACGGCGGCGCATTGTGCATTTCGGCATCACCACCAACCCATCGGCGGAATAGACCGCCCAACAAATCACTGAGGCCTTTCCGTGGGACACGGCGCCGCGGTTTCTCATTCGGGACCGCCATCGGACCTATGGTCGAGTATTCCGCAATCGCCTGACGATGATGGCGATCAATGATGCACCGACCGCGCCCAGATCACCGTGGCAGAATGGCTACGTCGAATGTCTCATCGGCTCTGTCCGACGGGAATGTCTGGATCACATCATCGCCGTGAACGATCGACAGCTCAGGCGCGTTCTCAAATCCTATCTCGCCTACCACAACCAAACCCGCACGCACCTTGCCTTGGACAAGGATGCGCCCGAACCGAGATCGCCGGCGAGCAACAACGACGGTCCAATCGTTGCCCTTCCCGAGGTCGGTGGGCTCCATCATCGCTACGAACGCTTGGCCGCATAGCTGACGAAATCGGCTGACGTGTAGCACGAGACGACCGGGGCTCGAGCCCAACCTTCTGCCATCGTCTGGGTGCTCAACCAGTGTCCGCCGCTTGACCGGCTTCCCTCGGAAAAATCATCAAGTCCTCCTCCCCTCGAAAGCTGTCAACATAGCTCGAGTTATTCCTCCGGATATCGTTACAGCATCTAGAATCCAAATTTTCAGAAACGACAGGTGTCCCCGCAATTATGCGAACTCGGGCATGCCCGACCTGCTCTTCCTGCACGATTCGAGCCTCGACGACCCGACCGCCTTCAAGCCGCAGATGGTCGTCTACACCGACCAGGCCGCGCCCTGGGACCTGATCGACCCGAACCCGCTGGCCTTCGAGGCGATGGCGCCGCGCGAAGCGATGGCGCCGGGATAGTCGGCGACGGTGTTTGTGGTGCGGCTGGCGAAGATCCAGGACAACCTCGAGGCCGAGGACACAGTGCATGCGATCCCCTCGCAAGGGATCGGATTCTCCAGGACGACAGTGGTTTGCTGTGGTAGCCTATGGATGATCGGGGGCTTGGGTCGTCAGGGGCGATGCGAAGATCCGGCGTGAGGGCCGGCCTAGGCGGAGCGGCGTCAGGTGACCGATCGAAAGCTTGCGAAAATCCTTGACGAACACCGGGACGCGCTGATGGCGATCGACGGTGTGATCGGCATCGGCCTCGGGTTGTTCGCGGACGAACCCGTGATCCAGATCTTCGTTTCCCCCTCAAGTGACCGGGAGGTGATTCGACAAGGAGTTGATACGCTCGTCGCCGGTGCGCCGGTGGAGCTGATAAGCATGACGACGCCTAGCGCGCAAGGCACCGCCTGAACCGGGCGGTGACGTTGCGCGCTAGAGCGGATCGAGTTTGATCAAACCCGCTGTGCGGGTCTGAACGAAATCGTGAATCCGCTCTAATATCAAATAGATAGAGCAGATTCGCCGTACTGATTGATCGCCGAAGGCGATGCCAATCAACCCGGATCTGCTCCAGGCGGGCGTTCATAGACGGGGTCGCCGATTTCTCGGGTGACCGGAAATCAAGCAGAGGAGAGGACCCATGGCCAACGTCGACAAGGTTGTGCGCGCGCTCTGCGCACAGGAACAATTCTCGGATCAACTGCTTAGCCTGCCGAACGTTTTCGGTGTCGCCTCCGGCCTGCGCCGGAAAGGTGGCCAATGGACCAAGGAAATCGCGGTCCAGATCTTCGTCACCCGCAAGATCCCGAAGGACCGGCTGGCCAGCCGCGCGCTCGTGCCACGCCGGCTCGAGGCCCGCGAGGTCGGCGCGGTCGCCACCGACGTCATCGAGATGGAGATCCCCGATGCCGGGGTTGATCCCGCGCGATACCGCCCGGTTCCGGGCGGCTGCAGCATCGGCCCGGAAGCGAGCGTCTCGGCCGGCACGCTCGGCGGCTGGGCCTGCGACAACACCGACGACAGCATCGTGCTGCTGACCAACAACCACGTGATCTCCAACCTCGACACGATGCCGGCAGCGCGCCGGGTGGTCCAGCCGGGCCGGCTCGACGGCGGAGTCCTGCCCGGCGACGTCATCGGTGAGTTGAAGCGGGACATCACGCTGACCACGGTGGCGAACGTGGCGGGCGCTCCCCTGCCGGCCGTCACCCAGGTCGACGCCGCCGTCGGCACCATCGAGGTCGAGCGAACCGACGACGTCATCGCCATTGGACCGGCGATCTACGAAGTTCTGGCGCCGGCGGTCGGCCTGAACGTGCAGAAACGCGGCCGGACGACGGACCTGACGACGAACGGGAGTATCACCTCGGTCGGCGGTACCTTCAACGTCACCTATCGCAGCCAGACGCGCCTCGGGCGGATCGCCAACAGCTTCATCGTCACCTCGACCGACGGCAACGTCTTCAGCGACTCCGGGGATTCGGGCTCGTTGATCTTCGACCAGGCGGTCGGCGAGCTCGAGGATACCCGCCCGGTGGTCGGCCTGCTGTTCGCCGGCGGCACGATTAACGGCACCCCGGTGACGCTCGGCAACGACATTAACGCCGTGTTCGGCAACCTCAATATTACCACCGTGTGCACCTGCGTGCTGCGCTCGATCATCGCAACGGCCTTCTCCGGCGAGGCGCGCCTGGCGGGCGCGGCCGCGGACAGCCGCCTGCTGCGCCACAAGGAACGGCAGGTGCGCAAGATGCGCTACGAGATCATGGAGAAATCCCCCGCCGGGCAGATCATCCAGCACCTCCTCCGGACCCGGGCGGCCGCGCTCGGCCAGCTCATGACGGAGGACGACGAGGCGTTCGGGATCGCGGTCGAGCTGCTCGATCCCTGGGTCAAGCTGCACACCAACTACGAGGTGCTGGAGGCGAAGATCGACGGCGAGACGATCGAGCGCTTCGCGAAGCTGGCGGCTCGCGCCGCCGAGCGCCAGAAGGGCCTGAAGCCGTTGATGGCGACCATGGTCGTCGCGGTCAAGGCCTTCGAGGGCGAGACGGTGAGAAGCGTGCTGAGGAGCGACGCACTCGGACGCAAGATCAAGCCGCGCAGGAAGACGAAACGGCCGAGGAAGAGGTAGGCGGGCAATCGACCGGGTCGAGATCCTTGTCCCTTCCAATTAATTCGTCTGGATAGGTTTGGCGGGCAGGCCGCCGCTGGGTTGGAACTCGTTGCTCACTGGGTGGTCAATTTGGGGGCCGGATCACTGGAGTGGGAGAGGTTTCGTCTATTGGCCAGGCGCGATGACCGGCGACGGTGACAGGGATCGGTCCGGTCGTCGTCGAAGGCTCGACGGGGCGCATTCTGATCGACAATAGGAACCGGGCGGTGGGTCAGCCAGCCAGCCGCTCGTAGCGATTATGAAGCCCGCCGACTTGTGGAATGGCGATGATCTTGCCCTTGCTCGGCGGCTGAGCGGGGCGAGGCTCCGGACATTCCTTACCTAGCGACAGGTGAGTTCGGGATCGATGGTAATACACCACGTAGGACGTCAACACCTTCCGGAGCTGTTCTTCATTCATAATGATCGTGTGATCCAGGCATTCACGCCGGATCGATCCGATCACTCGTTCTGCATAGGCATTCTACCAGGGCGATCTTGGCGCGGTGACGACTTCGTTGATTCCGAGGGCCTGAAGCCGCGATCGAAACATGGTTCCATAAGACGCATCGCGATCTCGGATCAGATAGTCAGGCTGACGGTCCCAGGGAAAGGCTTCTCGGATTTGTTACGATGTCCATTCCGACGTGGGGTGAGCGGTTACACCGAAATGCACGATGCGCCGGCGCTCGTGGTGCAGGACGATGAACACGAACAAGAGCCCAAACGTGGCCGTCGGAACGACAAAGAAATCGACAGATGCCAGGCAACCCACATGGTTCCGAAGAAACGTCCGCCAGGTCTGCGATGGCGGCTTCGGGTGCCGGACCATGTATTTGGAGACAGTGGACTGACTGATTTCGATACCGAGCTTGAGGAGTTCGCCGTGGACGCGTGGCGCGCCCCACAGTGGGTTCTCACGCGACATCCATCTGATCAGCGCCCTTACCTCCGAAGGCACAAGTGGACGCCCTCGTCGCCGTCGACGTGATTTCCAAGCCCAGAAGGCACGAAATCCCCTTCGATGCCAGGCGACCACCATCTCCGGCTTGACGATGACCACAGCATCGAGACAGCGAGGCCAGAGGCGATACATTAAGAGCCACAGAATCCGGTCCAGTTGCGTGAGTCGAAGGCGAGCAGAGCGGGTGCGTTGAAGAATATCCAGCTGATGACGCAGGATGATGACCACAAGCTGTAGCGCGGCGCGGCTTCGGAAGTTGCTCAGAGCAAAATCGACGAGATAAAGCAGGATCTTTCGCATCGCCCGACGCTACGAGACGTAACCGCGAAAGGCCAGGGATTACGCGGCGGATGGAATTAATAGAAGGGACAACCAGATATAGTATTGCGCTATAGTCGATGAGGCGCACGATGATCGACATCAAACAGCTAGAATATTTCATGAACGTCGCGGAACTCGGCGGTTTCTTATGCGCCGCGGCCTATCTGTCGGTCCCACGGGCGGCTCTTGGCCGTCAAGTCCAGAACCTCGAATACGAGCTGAATACGCACCTCCTTTACCGCACCGGCCGGGGCGTCATGGTCACCGAATCAGGGCACCAGTTGGTCAGCAGCTGCAAATGGCTGGGCGCGAACCGGCAGCGCGAGCGCGCTCCGGCCAGGGCGCTCTCCGCATGAGCCTGACCCGCGATCTCGCCGCCATTCTCGCCCGTCCGGTCGACAACGCGACTCGCAGCCGGGCGGCGCTACACGTCCTGGATTGGGTCGGGAACGCTGCCCTTGGCGCCAGCAGCGAAGTCGGCCGAAAGATTTGCGCCTTTGGAAGAACCGGTGCCGCGGGCCCCTGTTACACGCTTGGCGCCGCTACACGCCAGCCGGAGATGGCCGCCTTCGTCAACGGCGCCCTTGGCAACATCTTCGAGATGGACGACATCCATCGTATCTCGATCGTGCATCCCGGCGACGTGGTCGTGCCGGCGGCAATGGCCTTCGCCGGGTACAACGCGGTCACAGGCCCCACTTTCCTCGACGCCGTCGTTCGCGGGTACGAAGCGGCGATCCGCATCGGCGCGGCGGCGGGCACGGGCCACTACGCACTTTGGTATAATACGGCGACCTGCGGTGTATTCGGCGCCGCCGCGGCGGTCTCCGATCTTCGCGGGCTGGGGACCGACGTAACAATCGACGCCCTCGGCCACGCCGGCGAACAGACGGCGGGGCTTTGGCAATGCCGGATCGAGTCCACCGACAGCAAGCAGGTGCTGGCCGGCCGCGCTGCGCAATCGGGCGTGATTGCCGCTGAGCTCGCGGCTTGCGGCCTGCGCGGACCGGCGGAGATTCTCGAAGGCTCGCACGGCTTCTTCACAGCGACCGCGCCGGGGGCGCAGGCGGCCGAAGTCACCGCAGATGCCGACGGGCCGTGGCGCATCCACGACGTCAGTTTCAAGCCTTGGCCCGCCTGCCGCCATGTCCATCCGGCGATCGAAGTGGCGCTGAAGATGCGGGACGAGATCGCTCCCAGCGTGATTGCCAAGATCGAGGTTGCCACCTACGCACAGGCCATTGACTTCTGCGACCGGACCCACCCAATGACGCCACACGAGGGGCGGTTTAGCCTGCAATTCTGCACAGCCCTCGCCCTATTAAGGGGCGCTCCCAGCCTGGGTGATTTCGCTCCGGCGGCGATCGCGGACAGAGAAGTTCTAGCCTTGGCCGCCAAAGTTGGACTGGTCGAAGACCCGGCGATGACCGGCGCCTTCCCCGTCCGCTATCCAGCCCGTCTCACGCTCCACCTGGATTCCGGCGAAACCAGAACGCGCGAAGTCGCCACCGCGCTTGGCGACCCAGAAAACCCGATGAACAAAGAGTCCCTCGTCGAGAAGGCACGAACCTTGATCAATGCGGCCGGCCACGATACCGTCGACGAGGTAATCGCGGCCAGCGGCGATTTGCCGTCAGGCGGTTCGGCAAGGGCCATTTTGGCCCTTTTGTGCGATCCCCGGTGACGAAGGAATTCCACCCGATGACGATGCCGAAGCCTGCTGTCGACTTTCACGGGCTCGATCTGCAACTCGGCTGGGAACCAGCGCCCGGTGCCGCTCCAGGAGTCGAACAAAAGCTGTTGTCGGGGGTCCTCGACGAAAAAGCCGGCGTGGGAGTTCGCACACGGCTTGTCCGGTTCCGGCCCGGGGCGACCGTCCCCGACCAGTTTGTCCACGAATATTGGGAAGAGGTCTATCTCATCGACGGTGCCATCGAGGTCGGCGGTACCCTCTACGAGCCCCCCTCCTATGCCTGCCGACCGCCGGGCACGCCACACGGCCCCTTTCATTCGAAGGACGGCTGCCTGTTCCTTGAATTCCAGTATTTCGTATGAGGCCTGGTCTCCGACAGGTGTAGGGCGCAAGTGTCCTCACTTGTCGCCGGAGTGATCGGGAAGTTCCTTCGCCGCCAGCGTCCCAAATGTAGGCGGAAAGACGGGATGGTGAGGCCGAGGAGAGTCGAACCCCTTACCTTCGTATTGCGAACGCGCCGTTTCGGGTCATCACGTTTGATCGAGTAAACCACGAGCTTTGACAGAATTCCTTCCTCGGAATCCCGAGGTATTAGGATTCCTGCGATGAATGGAATAAATGGAAGGCACAGAACGTAAAGGCCCTAACCCACGGGTTCCATGGTCAGAATCAGGTCGTGACTATCCACCCGATGACCGGGCCCGATGACGATCTCTGTCACCATACCGGCCGTCTCGGCATAGACCGCGGTTTCCATCTTCATGGCTTCGATGGTGAAAAGGCGCTGGCCGTTTTCCACCGTTTCCCCGGCCGCCACCGAGAGGCTGACGATCATGCCGGGCATGGGTGCGCCGACCTGTCCCGGGTCGGTTTCATCCGCTTTACGACGGATACGGCCGCTCGCGGCCAGGGCCCTGTCGGCTACCTTCACCGTGCGAGGCTGGCCATTGAGTTCGAAAAAGATCGTGCGGTTGCCGTCCTCGTCCGCGTCGCTGGTCGCCAAATAGCTGATGATCAGCGCCTTGCCAGGCTCTATGTCGACCGAAATCTCTTGCGCCGGCGTAAGGCCGTAGAAGAAAGCTGGGGTGGGCAGCACGCCGACCGGGCCGTTGGCGCGCCGGTGCTTGGCATAGTCCACGAACACCTCGGGATACATCAAGTAAGATGCCAGTTCGCTATCTGTGATATGGCGCCGCACCTTGTGCTCGGCCTCCTGGCGCTCGGCTTCTAAGTCGAGCGGCGGCAAGACGGCCCCGGGGCGTTCGGTCAGCGGTTTGGTGCCCTTTAGGATCTTCTGCTGCATCGCTTTCGGGAATCCACCTGGCGCCTGGCCCATATCGCCGCGGAACAACTGGATCACCGATTCCGGGAAGGCGACCTCGCGCGCCGGGTCAGCAACCTGCTCCGGCGTCAAGTCGTTGCTGACCATGAAGAGCGCCATGTCGCCTACCACCTTGGAGGTCGGCGTCACCTTGATGATGTCGCCGAACAGCTTGTTGACTGCCGCATAGGCGCGCTCGACGTCGGTCCAGTGCTGCTGCAGGCCCATGGCGCGGGCCTGTTCCCGCAGGTTGGTGTACTGGCCGCCGGGCATGCCGTGGTCAAAGACGCCGGCGGTGCCGGCCCTTAGGTCGCTTTCAAAGGCTAGATATTGTCGGCGCACGCCTTCCCAATAGTGATCGATCTCGCGCAGCGCCGTCTTGTCGAGCCCGGGGTCACGGGCTTGGCCGCGCAGGGCTTCAACGATGGAGCCCAGGTTCGGTTGCGAGGTCAGGCCGCTGAAGGAATCCATGGCGCCGTCAACGGCATCGACCCCGGCCTCCACCGCCGCCAAGACGCTGGCCGCCGCGATGCCGCTGGTATCATGGGTGTGGAAGTGGATCGGCAGGCCGATTTCCTGCTTCAAGGTCTCGACCAAAAGCCGCGCCGCCGCAGGTTTGCAGAGCCCGCCCATGTCCTTGATCGCGAGGATGTGGGCGCCGAGCGCCTCCAGCTCCTTGGCCAAGGTGACGTAGTACTTCAGATCGTACTTGCCGGGGGAGGCGGCGGTGATGTCGCCGGTGTAGCAGATCGCCGCCTCGCAGAGCTTGCCACGTTCCAGCACGGCATCGAGCGAGACCCTCATGTTTTCGACCCAGTTCAGCGAGTCGAAGACGCGGAACAGGTCGATGCCGGCCTCGGCCGCCTGGGCGACAAAATATTGCACCGCGTTGTCGGGGTAATTCTTGTAGCCGACGCCATTGGCGCCGCGCAGTAACATCTGCTGCAGGATGTTGGGCATGGCCTCGCTGAGCGCCGCGAGCCGCTCCCAGGGATCTTCCTTCAGGAAGCGCATGGCGACATCGAACGTGGCGCCGCCCCAGGATTCCATCGACAAGAGCTGTGGCAGCAGGCGCGCATAGTATGGCGCAATCCTGATCATGTCGTGGCTGCGCATGCGGGTTGCCAGCAGCGACTGATGGGCATCGCGCATAGTGGTATCGGTGATCAGCACCTGCGGCTGCTCTTTCATCCAGCGGGCAAAACCCTCCGGTCCCAACTCGGCCAGGCGTTGACGGCTGCCCGACGGTGGGTCGTCGGCCGGCAGCTTGGGGATCACCGGCGCCGGCGTGATGCCGGGAAGCACGCGGCCCTCGACTTCCGGATTGCCATTGACCAGCACGTCGCCGATGAAGGAAAGCAGGCGCGTCGCCCGGTCGCGGCGCGGCGCGAACTCGAAGAGCTCCGGCGTCTCGTCGATGAAGCGGGTGGTATAATCGCCGCTGCGAAACTGCGGATGGCCGACCAGGGCCTCGAGGAAGCGGAGGTTGGTCGCGACACCGCGAATGCGGAACTCCTTCAACGCCCGGCCCATGCGGGCAATGGCTTCGTCGCCACTCGGCGCCCAGGCGGTGACTTTCTCCAGCAGCGAGTCGTAAAACGGCGTGATCAATGCCCCGGAATAGGCTGTGCCGCCGTCGAGGCGCAGGCCAAAACCGGTGGCCCCGCGATAGGCGGTGATGCGGCCATAGTCGGGGATGAATTTGTTCTGCGGGTCCTCGGTGGTGATGCGGCACTGCAGCGCGTGACCGTTGAGGCGCAACTCGTCTTGGGCCGGGATACCGGTCGCCGGATCGCCGATCTCGGCGCCAGCGGCAATCAAAATCTGCGCCTTCACCAGATCGGTGCCGGTGACCATCTCGGACACCGTGTGCTCGACCTGGATGCGCGGATTGACCTCGATGAAAAAGATCTTGCCGCTGTCGACGTCGGACAGGAACTCGACCGTGCCGGCGCTATAATAACCGACACTCTCGGCCAAGCGTACCGCAGCGCTGCAGAGCTCTCTGCGGGCTTGTTCATCGAGGTAAGGTGCCGGTGCCCGCTCGACTACCTTCTGGTTGCGGCGCTGCATCGAGCAGTCGCGCTCGAAGAGGTGAATTATGTGGCCGCTCTGATCGCCGAGGATCTGCACCTCGACGTGCCGTGCCCGGCGCACCAACTTTTCCAGAAACACATCGTCGCTGCCGAAGGCGGCCTTGGCCTCGCGGCGCCCGGCCTCGACCTGGGCCGCCAGTTCGTCCGCGTTTTCGACCACCCGCATGCCGCGACCGCCGCCGCCCCAGCTCGCCTTGAGCATGACGGGGAAGCCGACCTCTTCGGCGATCTTGGCTGTTTCGTATTCGTCATGCGGCAGGATGCCGCTCGCCGGCATTACCGGAAGGCCGGCGGCGACGGCGATATTTCGTGCCTCGATTTTGCTGCCCAGACGCCGCATGACTTCGGGCCGCGGTCCGATGAAAGTGACACCCGCGGCTGCGCAGGCCTCGGCAAAGTCCGGGTTCTCCGATAGGAAGCCATAGCCGGGATGGACAGCATCCACCTTGGCCAGGCGTGCCACGCGCAGCATCTCGTCAATTTCGAGGTAGGCCTGCACCGGCTCCAGGCCTTCACCCAGCAGATAGCTCTCATCGGCCTTGAAACGATGCAGCGCAAAGCGGTCTTCGTGGGAATAGACGGCGACAGTGCGAATGCCGAGTTCGGTGGCCGCTCGCATTACACGGATCGCGATCTCACTACGGTTGGCGACGAGGATCTTCTTGAAGGTCTTTACAGCCGGCATCAATCTTTCCTCGTGTTACCGGGTTCTCATCATAAGAGCGTCTAAATCTGCAACCAGCCTTCAAACCGAGCTGAATTTAGTCGCTGAGATCAGGAAGCGGCGCGCTGACGGTTCGTGTGCTTCCCTGATGAGGGCGCCGGCGCCTCGACAAAGTCGTCATGAATATCCCTTCACTTCACCCTATGCCAAGTCAAGGCATCCTATTGTGACAGATCCGCGGCTCAATCCTGATTTTCATCGTGGCAGATGTCTCTGACCACCCGCTTGGCCGGTTCCTTTGTGTCTCCACCGAGGTCAAAGGAGACGCCGACCGGCAACGTCCCGCGGCAAGAAGCGCTTCGCGGGTCGGTCGTGGACCCAATTCGAACCTGATGAAATCGGAAGACGGGAGAACCGGAAAAGGCAATGTCAGAGCAGATTTTTTCGAGGTGGGGAAGGCCAGTCCGCAGATTCGTCTGATGGGCAATGCCAAATTCGGGAACTAGGAACGCCACGTGGGCGCAGATTTTCACCAATCAATCGAATTCGGCTTCGTTGCATGTCTTACCTGACACGATTCATCAATAACCAAGCTCAGGTCGAACGAGGTTTTGCAGCGGCTCGCCGCTGACATAGCGTCGAAGGTTGTTGAAGAGGATATCGAGGGTAATAGGGACGTAGTTGTCGCCATCATCGGCGGAAACGTGCGGCGTGACCATAAGGTTCGGCACCGACCACAGAGGTGAAGTCTCTGGCAGCGGTTCGGGGTCAAATACATCGACGATGGCGCCCGAAAGGTGCCCCGAGCGCAGCAGATCGGATAGCGCCTCGTAGTCCAAGGCGGAGGACCGGCCTACGTTGATGATGCCGGCACCAGGTTTCATGCTTTCCAGGCGTCGCCGATCAAACAGACCTATCGTTTCCTGCGTGGATGGCAAGGAAAGGAAAACGTAGTCCGCCCGCGGCAATACTTCATCCAATCGATCGGTCGTAACCATCTCATCCACATCGTCGTGGGGCGCGCCACTTCTGTTTACGCCGAGCACGTTTATCCCCAGTCGTTTGAGCTGTGTCGCCGCGCCCCCACCGAGGCTACCGACCCCGACAATGAGGGCGGTCTGGCCGGCGATCGGCGTCGAAAACAGTGATTTCCAGCGGCTCTGCCGCTGATTGGTGGCGATGGCGGGAATGTGATTGTGGAGCATGAGGACGCCCATGAGTGCAAACTCGCCGGCCTTGACCGCGTGTGCGCCCTTGTTGTTCACCACCTGCACACCGTCCGGAACCCAGTCCAATGGGCACAGATGTTCGACACCGGCACCAAGAATGTGGATCCACTTGAGCTTGGGAGCGACATTCGCGAGGTTTTCCGTGGGCAGGTCCCAACAAAAAAGGACCTCCGCATCCTTCATCGATTCCTCGAAATGATCGCAATCCCAATCGATGAAAACCTCGATACGGTGCTGAAGATCGGGATGGCGTGCTATCGCGTCGTTCCAGTGCTCCGGCGTCGTGCTGAACACGACCTCCCCCTCGGGCGTGGAGGGAAAGGTGCTGGGCGACGCACGATTGTTCTTTACATGAACCTTGATCTTTCGGCCTGATTTCATGGCTACCCTCGTTGAATGCCGCGAAGACGACTGAGCGCGATTTCTATGAGACGGCCCGGACATGCGCTTGGTGCAGTCCAAAGAGAGTTGTTTTGCACGGTTCGGGTGGACCCACCCGATAGATTCGCGCATGTGCATTGAAGGCATCCGCACCTTGAAGTGCGCGATTCCGGTGATCAACGACCCCGCCAAGTTGGCGCCGACCGCGGACCCACCCATTTTGCCCTGTCTTGCGTTCCGTCACGACGGATCCAAATAGGTAGAATCGTCGCGTTCCAATTGTTTGAGCCGCGCGACAACCCTCGAAACCCGGTCTTCTTCCGGCAAGTCTTCGACCTCGAATTGCGTATCCATGACCGCGCCACTGATGGCTCTGACGGTAGCGCCGTCATCGTCGCCGACCGGTATTCTGAGAACCGTGTCGCCACCAAATGTCGGGACGGGTCCAGAGGGGCGATTGTCCGTGACATGATCCGGTTCCTCGCCGGCATGAAGACTTCGTACGATTGTCCGCATGCGTTTGCGATAGCCCACGATGCCTCTGTCGCTGGCTACCAAGTGTTCCTTCTGGTGTTCGGTTATGCGGCCCATGCCTTCGGTCGCTTCCGCATCGGCCGGGAATTTTTGCTTTTCTTCGTAAGGGCGATCGAAGATTTCCCCTTGTTCGATAAGCTCGGGGCCTTCCGGTGTGTTGTATTTCGCCGGGTCGGCGCGATCGCCAAATATCGCCCACGCGAAGCACATGGTCTCCTCATCATCAAGTGGCACCACCCAACGGACGAATGAGGTTCGGCCGTAGTAGAGTTGTTCGGTTCCATCAGCCGCAAAGGCTGCGCCGGCTTGCGTGAAATTTGGGTAGACCAGTTCATTCGTGCGAATCCAAATGTTCTCGCCGACCCGCCTCGCCGCAGTGCCAAGGAATCCCGATTGGCGTTCGTAGAATTCCATCTGGCCGATCTCCCCAAATCCCACCGAGAACTGTGCGCGACTGATTCGCGAGTGAAGAAATGCGGTATGAATGGGATCCACGATCGCGTCCAAGACTTGCAACCAGTTGCAATGGAACGGCGCCTTATAGGGAACGCGTTCTTGTCCGGGCAGAACAAATGTATCGTAAATCGGGAACTGAGGCTTGAGGTCGGGCGGTCCCAGATAGGCGAAAATCAGCCCCTGATAGTCCAGGACGGGATAGGCCCCCAAGGTCACTGACCGGCAAATTCTCTCCTGGACCATTTCAGGCTGGCCCGGCACTTCGAGAGTGGTCCCGTCGATGTCGAACAGCCAGCCGTGGTAGCAACACCGGATACCCCGTTCCTCGGCTATGCCGAATTCGAGAGATGCGCGGCGGTGGGGGCAGCGACGATGGACCAGGCCGATTCGGCCACCACCATCGCGGAACAAGACCAGGTCCTCGCCCAAGACCCGAATGAGTTTTGGCCGCTCGCCCAACTCAGAGGTTATGGCGACGGGATGCCAATAGCGTCTTAAGTACTCGCCGCAGGGCGTATTCGGGCCGACTCGAGTGAGTTCAGAATCGCTCTGGCCGATCCATGTTTGGTGATAGCCGTCATAGGGGTAATGTCGCCTCTGTCGAACTCCGGCGGTCGTGCTCATCGATATATCTCCAAACCAGGTCAGCGACGCATCGACCTAAGCCAAGGACGCGATTGACAACAAACGACCATTTCTTACACTCGATGTAAGAAAAACTCACATCTGTTGGCTGGAGTCATGCGGCGCGGAATTCTGCCATTGAACGCCCTACGCGCATTTGAAGCGTCGGCCCGACAACAAAGCTTTAGCAAAGCGGCCGAAGAACTCTGCGTGACCCATAGCGCCATTAGCCAGCAGGTTAAACAAGTCGAAGAGCTTTTGGGGACAAAGCTGTTTCATCGAACCAATCGCGGCGTAAAGTTGACCGGGTCGGGAGAGACGCTGCTACCCATCCTAATCGAATCGTTCGATCGAATCGGGGAGACATTGGACGGCCTTATCAAGGGCGAAGAAAAAAGCACGATCAGCGTTACGACAACCCCCTCCTTCGCCACCAAATGGCTTTTACCCCGCCTCGGGCGTTGGCATAGGTCGCACGATGGCTTAGCGATTCACCTGCAGCCAACACTGCAATTCTTGGATTTGACGAAGGATGAGGCCGATGTCGGGATACGATGCGGTGTCCCACCCTGGAAGGGGCTCGTCGCGGACCTCTTGCTGCCAATTCATATGGGGCCGGTGTGCAGCCCTTCGATATTGGAAGGCGGGCGTGGACTCAGGACGCCGCGCGACGTGCTTGAGTTCACGCTAATTCACGCAGACATAACCGGGCACGAGTTAGGTGAAGAGTGGGAAACATGGCTGTCGGCTGTTGGACTCTCTGATATTGGCAAGCTCGACGGGCTGTCGTTTCATGATCCCAATTTGGCATTGCAGGCGGCCGTCGATGGTCTTGGGATGGCGATGGGCTATTTGGAATTGGCGGAGCACGATATCTCGACGAGCCGGCTTGTCTGTCCCTTTGACCAGATCGTTCAACACCGATTTTCCTATTATTTTGTCTGTTCGGAGGCGCGCGTGGATCAGCCAAAGGTCAGGGCATTCCGCGAGTGGATACGGACCGAAAGCAATGCCGATTGTGAGATTGTCAGACGCCATCTGTCCAATTGAGCCGCGTTCGCTGGAGCTTCCCTCCACCACCATCCCGTCGGTCGAAATTGTCGAGCCCGGTATCGAGTCGCGCGGGCGGACGCCGGGCGGGGCCGTGGCTCGGCTGGGAGAGCGTCGCGTTCGCAATGGGAAGGTCAGGGGTTCGATTCCCCTCGGCTCTACCATCTAGTTCTTTTCCCAATCCCCCAGCGTCGAGTCATGTTCACCGGACGTTATCTTTCTTTGCCCCGTCGCCGCTCCCTGCGGCGGCCTCGCTGCGCCGCCGCCGCGCCGTCGCCCGTTCGGCGATCAGGCCCTGGGGGCGCAGGATCATCAGCAGCACGATGACGATGCCATAGAACATCAGCCGGTCGCGCGGCTCGTCGGTGGTCGTCAGCCACGGCACGAAATAGACGATCGCGGCGCCGAGGCAGGTGCCCCACATGGTCCTCAGCCCGCCGAGCAGGACCGCCAGCAGGATGGTCAGCGAGAAATAGAAGCCGAAATCCCGCGATCAGACGACTACGCGATAAGGCCGGTATCGTCGTCGTTCAGCGCGCATCCGGCATCGTCACGGTCATCGTATCGAAGGCCGGGAACGACCAGATATCGTCCTTGTCGCCGAGCGGCACGTCGACGGTCGCGCCGATGGCGCCGAATTTGCAATTCGATGGTATCAGGGCCTTGCCGCCGCTCGTCGCCGCGCGCATCGGCTTGCCCAGCTTGGGGTGGATGCAGGCGGCGCCGTGCTCGATCTGTCCGTCCGTGCCGACGATCGCGGCCTTGCCGTAGGAGACCGGCGCGCCATCGAGCATCGCGGCAATCTTGTCTGACAACAGGTCGCCGGCGGCACGGCCGAGATCGAAGATTTCCGAGAGATCCTCCACGTAATACCAAATCCCGTTGATCATGACCTATGTGCCCATTGCCTGTGTCCGATCGACATGATTTTCCAGGGCTGATCGATGAGCTTGTTCCAGGCGTCACAGCAGTGGTCGACGATGTCGTCGTATGAGTTGAAGACGCGG